>NZ_CP012551.1 GCF_025319965.1 Campylobacter sp. RM16187 | reverse complement strand
AAATTCCGAACTTATATATTTTCTAGCCCGCCTTGCCAAAGTTATCTCTTTCTTTTTTTAAAATACAAAGATGATTTTAGTATTTTAAATCTTAATAAAATATAAAAAAGTGTCAAAGTAATACTAAACAATATCTCTTTGTGCTATAATCAAAATTATTTTAATTTTTAAGGCATATTTTGTTTGGCTATTTGAGATTTTTTTTAGCATACCTTGTTGTAATTAATCATCTAAATTTTACTTTTATGGGTAAATATCCAGGTGTTTTTGCAGTAATCATTTTTTATATTTTAGCAGGTTTTGTAACATCTAAGATCTTTTTAACAGTCTCTCCAAATAATATAAAATATTTTTTAATTGATAGGTTTTTACGAATATATCCTCTTTTTTTTGTAATATCTATTATTACTCTTATCTTTTTTATTATCGTTAATTTTAATGATTTTAAATTTGATGTATATAAAATATTTCTAAATCTTACCCTAATTCCATTAAACTACTTTTTTTTTATTGATGTAGGACTTATAAATACCGGCATTGGTTTAAATTTTCTAGTCCCTCCTGCATGGTCTTTAAGTGCTGAAATACAAGCTTATATTTTATTAATTATAGCCATTAAATTTAAAAAAATAGGACTATTTATGGCTATTTTTAGTCTTTGTCTTTTTATTTTGGCTCATCTTAGTTTTTTAGATTCTGATATTCATGGATATAGATTAGTAAGTTCTGTTTTTTTTATATTTTACAGTGGCTATCTACTATTTACAAAAAAATATAAAATTCTAAGTATATTTATACTACCAATCTCTATACTTTTTGTTTATCTTTTTTTTAAAGGGTTTGGATTTTTAGGATTTGAAACTATTTTCGGTTTTTTAGTTGGGATCATAGTAATATCAATGCACAATAGAATAAAAATAAAATTGCCTTTTAATGGTTTTTTTGGCAATCTCTCATATATTATTTTTTTAAATCATTTTTTATGTATTTGGCTTTATGAATATTTTTTTAATTCAAGAAATATCTTATTTATTAGTATACTTTCTATTGTTTTTGGTATTGTTTTGTATTTATTTATAGAAAAGCCTATAACCAAGCATAGACTCTCAAAATAATTAAAATACTTATATTTAGTTAAGTCATTAAGGGCTTTTAAACTGAATTTTGTTTAGTAGATAAAATAATAAAGATTGTCGTTATTCAGATAATTTTCTTAGAATTTTAAGGAACATGTGTCGTTATTCAGATAATTTTCTTAGAATTTTAAGGAACATGTGTCGTTATTCAGATAATTTTCTTAGAATTTTAAGGAACATGTGTCGTTATTCAGATAATTTTCTTAGAATTTTAAGGAACATGTGTCGTTATTCAGATAATTTTCTTAGAATTTTAAGGAACATGTGTCGTTATTCAGATAATTTTCTTAGAATTTTAAGGAACATGTGTCGTTATTTTAAGTTATCCATAAGTTTATTTTTATTTTTTCTGTTTTCCTAAGAAAACTAATCACTTTTTTTCTAAGACCATTGTCAAAATTTTATAAAAATATTTTTTTAAATATTCTACTCCCTAAAATTCTAAGAAAACTGATATTCTACTCCCTAAAATTCTAAGAAAACTGATATTCTACTCCCTAAAATTCTAAGAAAACTGATATTCTACTCCCTAAAATTCTAAGAAAACTGATATTCTACTCCCTAAAATTCTAAGAAAATTATACATGTGAATAAGCTAATAAAAATATTATTTTATCGATCTTATTATATGTGAAAAACCTAACTTAATCACATCCACTAATCTATATAATATAAATTTAATAAATTTAGAATCCAATTTATGATAATTTTTATCAAAATTTTCTTTTAAAATTAATAAATATACAAAGTACAAATTTTTTATATCATTGACTTTAAAAAAAGAATTTAGGTATACTTCTTAGAAAAATAAGGAGTTTTTTAAACATAAGTATGAAAGCTTTTAAATGAATGAAGTACAACCTATAGACAAAGAACAAAAAAACGAACTTGTATATGATACTGAATTTCTAAATAACAAGGAATATGTAAAACTTCTAAAAGCTAACTCGATTATTAGAGGTAGAGTGGTTAGTGATAATAATAAAATGAAATTGAATGTTTATGATCTTAAAGTATTAAATTTTTTATTGAAAACTCTACAAGAATGTATAAAAAATGAAGGAAAACCAAAAGATTTTACTACTCTAATTATACCTATGGAAATTTTTAAAAGAGTAGTAGATGACTCAAAAAATTGGAGAACAAATTTTATAAAAGCAACAGAAAAATTAGAAAAAATAGCATTTGAACTAAACAACTATAAAAATTGGGACAAAGACGAATTTGTATATTGGCAAAAGACAAGACTAGTAATAAATCCCAAATTTTACACAAAAAACAAAGAAAGAATAAATGCTTATTGTAAAATTAGTTTTCCGCAAGAATTAACTATAGCTTGTTGGCAAAAAACCGATTACACACATCTTGATTTTAAAACTATAAATACTTTTAAGAGTAAATATGCGCTTAGATTTTATGAAAGTTTAATAGCAAAAATACAATATTTTACAAATTATAATAACTATAAAACAGAATATGATTTTAGGCAAAAAGAACTCGAAAATATATTTGAATTAGACCTATCGGTTTTACCAAATGGATTTAAATTTTTCTTAGAAAATAGGGTCGATTTTTTTAATACAATAGTCAATGATCTTAAAACTAAAATTAATTTTACTTATGAAATTTATTCAAAAGATAGAATAATAACTTTTAAAATAGAGCCTAATGAATTAGAACAATTTAGAACAAAAAAAAATGATATTGTAGATTTATCTATAATAAAATTTAGAAATATGTTAGAAAGTGAACTTGTTAATGAAGAGCCAAATCAAAGAACTTATAAACTAGACAAAAATAAACCAGAAAATGCTATGAGTATTTTTTTGAATGATATTAGAAAAAATTATAACGACACTCCTCTCTTGCAGACAAAAGAAGAAAAAGAAAAATTTGGAAATATAGCGATGAGCTTAAATGGAAATTTATATTTTTTACACAATTTTCAAGTATTATCATATGCAAAAACAAAAGGTTTTTTAATATATTTATACAAAAACCATTACGAAAGAATAATGTATGAAATAAAAATTAAAAATATCCAATTTTATAAAAATGAAGAAAAAAGCCTATTTGATAATGTTTAAGATTATATACTCATATAGATTTTTCATACTAAATTCTGTGTTGACAGAACTAAAAATAAAATTTGCTAGAAGTAAGTTAGGCATATTTTGGGCAATCTTACACCCACTAGCACAAGTTTTAATTTATGCTATAGTACTCTCTTCAGTTTTATCTGCAAAACTACCAGGCATAAATAATAAATATGCATACTCTATCTACTTGATTAGTGGAATGCTGTGTTGGAGTCTATTCTCCGAAATTTTATTAAGATCTGTTGGAGTTTTTACTGACAATGCAAATTTAATAAAAAAAATGAATTTTCCCAAGATAGTTCTGCTTTTTAATATTATTTTTTCGGCTATTATAAATAATATTTTTTTCTTTTCTGTGTCAGTTTTAATTTTTATATTTTTAGGCCATTCACTTGGAATATCTTTATTTATTTTACCTATATTTTTTATTTTAACAATAATTATGTCCGCAAGCTTTGGACTTATTTTTGGTATTTTAAATGTCTTTATTAGGGATATTTCTCAACTTATAAATATAGCGCTTCAATTTATATTTTGGCTTACCCCAATAGTTTATATGATAAATATAGTTCCTGAAAAATTTAGTTTTTTTTTAAAACTAAATCCTCTTTTAAATATTATAGAAGGTTATCATCAGATAATAATTTATAATCAAATTCCAAATTTTTTATCTTTTATATATCCTATCATAATCTCTATTATCTCTATAACAATCTGTTTTTTATGTACAAAAGAGCCGATGAAGAAATGGCGGACATTCTATGACAGAAATACTGAAATTAAAAAATGTTTCCAAATTCTACTATGAGATTGAAAAAAATATTTCAATATTTTTTCCTTTTCTTAAAAAAGAACACAAAAATAAAAAAATAGTTTTAAAAGATATAAACTTTTCAGTAAAAAGTGGTGAAAGTATAGGTTTAATAGGCCAAAATGGAGCAGGTAAAAGCACTCTTTTAAAAATAATATCAAATACACTAAAACCAAGTTGTGGAAAAATAGAAGTAATCGGAAAAACAGCATCTATTTTAGAGTTGGGAATGGGTTTTAATCATGAATTAAGTGGTTGTCAAAATGCTTATCACGCAATGGCCTTAATGGGTTTTAATAAAAGTCAAATAGATGAAAAAATTGAACAAATTAAAGAGTTTTCAGAGTTAGATGAGTATTTTAACAAACCTATAAGAGTTTATAGTAGTGGTATGCAAATGCGATTGGCATTTTCAGTTGTTACCGCAAATAGACCAGATATTCTTATTATAGATGAAGCACTATCTGTTGGAGATGTGTATTTTCAGCACAAAAGTTTTCAAAAAATACACGAATTTAAAACTCTCGGCACGACCTTGATCATAGTTAGCCACGATGCTTCGGCTATAAAAGCTATTTGCGATAGGGTTATATTGATTGAAAAAGGGGAAATTTTGAAAGACGGAGAGCCGGAGGCGGTTCTTGATTTTTATAATGCTTTGATTTCAAAAAAAGAAGAAGTAAGTATTCTTCAAAAAAAAGATAAAAATGGAAAAACGATAACAGTATCAGGGAATAGCAAAGCAAATATTTATAGCTTAGAACTCTTAGATATGCAAAACCAAAAAATGGAATTTATAGAGGTTTCAAAGCCGATCAAGCTTATAGCAAAAGTAATTGCAAATGAAGATTTGGATTCACTTGTTTTTGGTTATCAGATCAAAAACCGATTTTCTCAAATAATTTATGGAACTAATAGTTTTCATTTAAATCAAGACCTAAAAAATATAAAAAAAGGTGATAAATTTGAGTTTATTTTTGAGTTTTTAGCAAATTTCGGGGTCGGCTCTTTTTCTATATCGGTTGCCATTCATTCACAAGCAAATCATTTACAAAATAATTATGAGTGGATAGACAATGCTATTGTTTTTAGCATTGTTAATACTACTAAACCGGAATTTATCGGACTGGCTTATATAGAGCCTAAATTTAAAATGGAGAAAATTAGTGGATAGATTTTATAAGCAGTTTGAAGATGAGTTTAGGGGGAGTAGAAATGATATAAAACATCGCCTGCAGGTCTACCTGCCTTTTTTAAATTTTATAAAAGATAAAAAAAATGCTCCAAAAGCCTTAGATATGGGGTGTGGAAGAGGCGAATTTTTGGAAATTTTAAAAGAAAACGGATTTTTTGCAAAAGGTGCTGATTTAAGCGAACAGATGTTGTCTGAGTGTGTAAAAAAAGATTTAGAAGTTTATAATGCTGATATATTAGATTTTTTGAAGGAACAAGATGACAAAAGCCAAAACTTAATAACTGGTTTTCAAATAGCAGAACACCTTACTTTTGAAGTATTACAAGAATTTTTTAAAGAGGCTTTTAGAGTTTTAGATGATAGTGGACTTTTTATCTTAGAGACACCAAATCCTGAAAACATAAGAGTTGCCACCCTTTATTTCTACTATGATGTTACTCACATAAAACCTATTCCACCAGAGCTTTTATCTTTTTTTTATAAATTTAACGGATTTAATAGCTTTATGATTCGCCTAAATTCTAAAAAAATAGAAGAGATAAGCACGTCAGATCTTATAACGTCAGTCGGTCTAGATTATTCTATCATCGGGATAAAAAATCCAAAAAAAGAGGATTTGGAAAGATTAAAAACCATATCTGACAAAATCAGCGAACTTAGTTTTGATGATATAGATCTAAAAATAAAAGAACAAAAACAGATTTTAGAAAATAGAATTCAAGATAATAGGAACTATATTAACGATGTTGATAATAGTGTCAAACAACTAGAAAATTTTGTGCATAAATTTAAGCATGTATTTAGACATCCGATAGCTGTTTATAAATTTTTGAAAAAAACAAAAGATTTTTCAAAAAAAAACCTTTATAGAATTTTAAAAAAAATAGATCTATTTTTATTAAACAACACGACTATAAGAGCAAAAGTTAAAAAATTAGTTTATAAATTCCCGAGGCTTAAAAACAGACTTCAAAGCCTAAGAAACAAATATAATACAAACAGCTATTACATCCAAGGCGGAGATGATGAATTTCTACCTAGTTTTTTTGAGCTCAAACCTTCAAAAGAGCATATGGCGAACAAAGAGACAAAGATAAAAAAATATGACAAAAATTTTTCGCATTTAAATCTAATAGGACATTTCGATTGGCATTATAGCCTAGCTTCTACGAATAGAAATATAGCTTATGGCTACTTAAAGCTATATCAAGATCTTTCTATAATTCCATTTGAAGACAAAAAACTTAATACGATTAATAATTCGCTAACCTTTTTAGATGAAGTGGATTTAAACATTTTTATTTTCAAGGATAGTAAAGAAAATTCTATAGCCCTTTATCATCATTATCCGCTTATCGAAGATATAAATACAAAATACGGCTATCCTTTGGCTCTATTTTTTTGGGAGGAGTCAAAAATCCCTCAAAAAACGATAGACGCTCTAAATAACAACTACAAAGGGGTTATTGCTTCGACATGGTTTGTTAAGAAAACTCTTATAGATAACGGATGCTATTTGCCTATCAAGCTAAGCAACCTACCAATGAAACTACCAGAAATTCAAGAAAAACAAAAAAAGGATGCCTTAATAAGGCTTCTGCATATCTCATCTTGTTTTCCTAGAAAGGGTGTTGATGTTTTGTTGAGAGCTTTTAATGAAGTTTGTAAAGAATTAGATAATATGCTATTAACCATAAAAACATTTCATAACCCGCATAACAACATAAAAGAGCTTATAGAAAAATTAGTGGATGAAAAACATAGAAACAAGATAAATCTTATATTGGAAGATTACACTGATAAGCAGATATCAAAGCTTTATGAAGATCATGATATCGTGGTGTTACCAAGTAGAGGAGAGGGACTAAATTTACCCGCCATTGAAGCCATTTTTTATAATAAGCCCGTTATAGCTACTAATTACAGTGGACATTGTGACTTTCTAGACGATAGGTCAAATCTTATAGATTTTAAATTCGCTAAATCTCAAAGTCATATTAATCTAGAAAATTCTGTCTGGGTTGAGCCGTCTTGTCAAGATCTTATCAAAAATATAAAAGAGATAAGTAATAAAATTTTAAACAATGACGAAACTTTAATAAAAAATATTAAAAATCTAAGAGAAGAGATAGTTCAAGCTTTTTTTTCAGAAGACGCTATTAAAGCTTTTGTGTCTTCTTTGGCGTGCTTGCGCGGATTTGAACCGAAAAATTCTGATCCAAGTATAGCCTTTATATCTACATATAACACATCTTGTGGTATAGCCGAATATACTAAAAGCATAGTAGCTGAGCTTGAGAAGTTAGATATCAAAACTCAAATTTATACTTGGAGCGAACAAGATAATTTTCAAGAAAATATATTCCGTATAGATCAAAACGAACCTTTAAAAGAATTAAAGAGCGAATCTAATACAATTTGGATTCAACACCATTTCGCATTTTTCTCTTTAGAAAAAGATTTTATTGAAGATTTAAAAAAAATAAAAAAAGATGGTAAAAATTTATTTATTACTTTGCACTCTACTCGACCTCTTATTAGTGATCTTTCAATAGAACGTCAAAAAGAATGGCAAAAGGCTTTAAGCGAATTTGATAGAATTTTTATTCACGGCATAGACGATCTAAATGTTCTAAAAAGCATAGGCCTTGTCGATAATGTTATATTGATCCCACACGGAGTTAATCAAGATTTGTCAAAAATACAACGTTCTAAAAACAAAGAGTTTATAGTAGGCTTTTTCGGATTTATGTTTGAGCATAAAAATTTACCGACGCTTATAAAAGCTTTTGCGGAATTTTCAAAAACTACAAATGCAAAACTTATCATTTTAAGTACGGTGTTAAAAAATAGATCCGAAGCCGAATTTAAAAGATGTTTAAAAATTTGCAACGAGTTAAATTTAAACGATAAAGTTCAATGGCACACCGAGTTTTTAGATATGGCTAATATAAATAAAATTTTATCATATTGCGATAGCGTAGTTTTACCGTATTTACAAAGTCAAGAAAGTGCGAGTGGAGCGGCTAGAATAGCGCTATCTGCTTGCAAAAATGTCATCGTTACCCCAGCTACTATCTTTAATGATCTAAAAGAGTACTGCATAAAAGCCCAAGGCTTTGATGAAAAGCATATTTTATCGGCTTTAAATTTAGTCTATGAAAACAGAGTTGCTGAGGAAATTTATAAGGCGAGAGAGCTTTGGATTAAAGATAACTCATGGACACTTATAGTAAGAAAATATATAGATATTTTTAAATCTGTATCCATTAATAAAGAATTTTTATCGGCTATTAGTGAAAAATAGCCGATTTTTTGGTGAAAAATGTTAAATTCTTTATATAATAAACTCATTTTTTATTAAAATTATGTTATAATCTATACTAAGTATTTGTAAGAATACTATCGATAGTAGGTAGTTGCTTAGCAACCGCCAAACAAAATTCACTTTAAGGAGTCCTTAATGGCTTTAACCAATTCACAAGTTGCACAGTTGTATGTAGCTATGACAAACAGAGCACCTGAAGGCGCAGGATTAAAATACTGGGTCGACTTAGGTAAAAATGCCGTAGATACTGCTAATGCCATGCTAGATACTGATGTTGCAAAAACTTATTTTGGCGCGACGTTGAACGATAATCAAGCGTTTGTAGAACTTATTTACAAAAACGTTGTAAACAAAACTGTTGCTGACGACGCCGCAGGTATTAAGTATTGGGTAGATCAGCTAAACGCTGGAACATCAAAAGGCAAGCTAGTGGCTGATATGATCTATTCAGGTCTAACTCTTGACGAGAGCAAAGCAAGTGCTGCAGAGATAACAGCCAAAAGAACGCTTGAGAACAAAGTGGCTATAGGCGAATACGTAGCTTCTAAAATAGCTAAAGTTCCTATGGATGCTGACGGAGACTATGTTTATACGTTCTTCCAAGAAATCTTAGCCAACACTAAAGCTGACAACCTAGCCGCTCAAAAAGCTATCGTAGATGCCGCAGCCGGAGCAATGAATTCAGAGAAGGTTACTCTTACAAGAGGTACTGATATCGTAAAAGGATATGTATTTGACGCTCCTATGGTTAACAACAAAGCAGGTACAGACATAGTTCTTTCTCTTGACGATGAAGACGTATTGACAGGTCTTGGAACATATAACGTTCTTAACGTAACTATGGGTCAACAAAACCAAGATGAAGGAGATGGTAATAGCAGAACTCCTACTCTTAAAAATATCCAAGAGATCAACGCTAAATTTACAGGTACAGTAAGTACTCTTGTTCTACATAGAGCTGACGATGTAAGAAGCCTTAACGTAGATCAGGTATCTCAAAACGCTACAAACGGTTTTACATTCCAAGACATCTCTAGCAAGTTAGTAGATGGCATGAAAGTGGCGGACACCAGAACGGTTAACGCTACTGCAGCTGGTAATTTCACTTTTAGAGAGGGCATATTAAACGGAAGCGAAGATGAAGGTAAATTGGAGCTTGATAATGTTCTATTTAACAACATCAACATTAACTCTGCGGCTGCTACGGCAGAAGGTTACGAGAAACTTGCCTTAAACGTTAAAAACGGAGTTAATATAGATGGTTTAAGTGTAAATCAGCTAGAAGAGCTTACTATAACAGGTAGCGGAAAGCTGCAAATAGCAAATATAGCTATAAACAACCCTGCCGTTCCTGAATTTACTCAGTTAAATACAGGCGGTATAAGCAACCCTGGCTCTACAGGTCTTACTAAACTTGACGCTAGCCTTTTTGCAGGCGAATTAATTTTAGATGTTACATCTGTTATTTCTGCTGCTATGAGTCCATTCGGTTCAGGCACTGATGTAGTATCTACTATTACAGGTAGCAAATTTGACGATAAATTCTACTCTGCTAGCGGTCCTGGAGTATACACGACTCTAGACGGAAACGAAGGAAAAGATACCTTTATCCTAGTTGGTGCAGATTTAGCAGATACGCCTACTAACGCTATTAAAAACATAGAGAGATTAGAGCTTAGAGATCAAAATGCAGCCGCACTTCCTCCAAAACTTACTAATGCCGATATGGATATATTCGCAGACGATGCGTTGAGAGAAGTAGTGGTTCGCGATGAGCTTGTAGGTACAGCAGGCACAGCCACATTTAATATCAATAATATCAAAAAAAGCCTAGCAGATGAAGGTAAATTTATCATCGAGCACTCTGTAACAACAGGTACTGCGGTCGGTACAAAAGACGTAGTATTGAACCTAACACTAAAAGATGCGACAGGTACTGATGATAAAGTAACTGTAGAAGTTAAAGATGCCAACAATACCGAGACCACTTTTGACTATACAGTTAATGCTAGAGGAATTGAGACAGTAACTATTGACGATCAAGATACCGAGACTAACATAGTAATAGTTCAAAATGCTCCTGTAGTTGGACCTGCGGGTATAGCTGCTTCTAAAGAGCTTATTCTAAAAGGCGGCGAAAAAGGTGACCTATATACTGTAGAGAACGTTCTAAATTCTACTAAGATAGATGCGGGTGCTCAAAAGAGTAACTTACGCCTAACTATTCAAGATCCTGTAGTAAAAGGCGTAGCCGTTAGAGGTCAAGAGGTCATCTTGGGCGAAGGCGATGATATCCTAGTATTTAATGAAATAGACGGATTTGACGCTAAAGACAAGATCACTGATAAAGGCGGAAAAGATATAGTTAAGGCTGCATTCTCTCAAGACAGCGAAATGAATATATCTGGCATAGAAGAGCTTCGTGTAGTAGCTACGGAAAATGTCGAGTTAGATATATCTAAAGCCGATGTAGAGAAAGTTGTTATGATGTCACAACAAGCCGTAGATAGGGTTGTGGCTCCAGGCACTACAGATCTAAGCAAAGACGGTTTAGAAGAGCCGTTTGCTATAGCAGCCGGTAGTGTTACTACGAATGATATCATTACGTTTAAAAATTCAAAACTAACAGAGTTGAATTTCTTCGGCGATCTTGACAGCAACGATAAGACTACTACAGTAGACGATGTTACCACTCAAGTATTCAACGGCGTTACTCTAGGCAACAACACACAAGAGACCATCAAAGTAAATATTAACTCTAGCTTAGATGATGTAGTCAACGGCGCTTTGGCATACAATATTGGCAAGCTAACTTTACATGGAAGCAAGAATATAGAGATCGAAGTTAAAGATGGAAATAAAGCAGGCACTATAACTTCTATAAGCGATATTTGGGCTAGAGATCTAGTAACATTAACAGTTAAGGCAGATGAAAAAGCTAACCAAAACGTAAATTTAGGAACTGTAACATCTGACGGCTTTAACGCTACCACAAAGCTAGTCGATGCCGAAAAAGTAACCGGAGCATTTAGTGCTACTGTTAGAACAATGGCTGATGGTTCGGAAGTTAAACTAGGTGCAGGCAATAACGTAGTATCTGTTCTTGGTTCGGCAGGTAACAACATCACTATAAGATCTAAGGGTGGCAATGATACTCTTACAGGTTCTGCTCTAAACGATACTATCCTAGCTGGCGACGGACATAACATCGTAGACGGCGATAGAGGTAATAACAAAATCAAAGTCGGAAAAGGTGATGATAGAGTCTCAGCTAAAGACGGCAACGACACTATAATACTGGGCGAAGGTTTTGATAAATATGAAGACAACTTGAGCACCAATATTTTAGGCAATGGTGCTACAAACGCAATTACAAAGAATTTCGGTGCGGCTGCTATTACAATAGACGTTGATGGTGACGGTACAGTAGCTGCAACCGAGGTAGATCAATGGATCGCCGTAGGTGATGGTTCAGAGTTAAAAATCCAATGGGAAGGTAATACACTGCAATTAGCTCAAACTACGCTTGACGGTAAAACGGCGGCCCCAGCTAACGTATATAACCTAAATCTTCCGGGAGGCGGCATAAATACTCTAGCAGGCGCCACAACCGCTTCAGCCGGTACGGCTAACTCAGACCTATACATTATAGGCGCTAAAGGCTCTACCGCGGCTTCCGTAGTAACCGTAAACGGTAACGGCGGAAACGACGTAGCTATAGTAGTCGGCGATATCGACACCACAAACGAAGTGGCTCTAAACTTCAACGGCGGAGACGGCAACGACGCTGCTGTAGGCGGCATGATGTCCGACTATTTCGTGGGCGGTAGAAATGCAGATGTATTCGTAATGCAAAACCAAACGCTAGCTCTAGATGGCAAGGTGGATGAAGTAAGAATAGCCGATGGAGATTCCATAAAAGGCTCTCACGACATCATTTACGGTTTTGACACAGTTGATGCAACAAAGGCTGCAATAGCAAACGTAGCTAATGCAGCAGGCGTAGGAGGTAGAGACGTTCTAGACTTAGATAATACGTTTACCGCTTTAGTGGCTAATGCAGCGAATACCGTTATTAACGGCGTAGATTCAGGCGCTATCAAAGCTCACGCTCAAAGCGCTAATAACTTTATTACGTTCTTTAGCGTGGATGTGGGTGACACAACACCTGCCGGAGCCGAAGGCAATTATCTAACTGCGGGCACAAGCGCCGCGGCTACCGACGGTTCTTTGAGCAATACGTTAACTGCGGGCGCATACGCCGCGGCTTCGAAAGCTATCGTTATCAACGAGAGCAATCTTGATGCGGCTCTTACCTATATAGCTAACCACTTTAACGGTTCGGGTCAGACGGTAGCTTTTGCTTACGATAGAAACGGCGACGATACATTTGATGACAACGATAGCATCTTCGTATGGCAAGACGGCGCTCAAGATACGGTAGTAGAACTAGTAGGAACTATAGTCGCAGGCGGTCTAACAAATGCGACAGCCGGTATAGAAGCCGTAGGCGGCACAACAGCCGGTATGATCTCGATAGGATAATCTTGAAAGTCAAAAGGCGACTCCTTAGTTCCCCCTCAAATGAGGGGGAACCTTTTTTTAGAAAGGGGCTAAAATGGAAGGATATGTAAATTTTAACTTTAATATATTAGAAACTAAAAAAGAAGTTATAATAGCCTTTCATAATCTTATACAAACGTATAAAGATGACATAATGACCGGCGAGATAAAAAAATATCCTATATCTCTTAATGACTCTTGTTTTATCGAAAAAGATAAAAAAACAAAACAAAAAAAACAAACGCGGAGTGACTCATAATTGCTCCGCAATTGTTTTCACACTATTAACATTTTCTAAAAACTTATCTCTCGTAAGTCAAATAGTAGCTCTCAATAAAACTTACATAACATAAACTATAAAAAATTGACCTAAAAATCATTATAATCAACATCTATCTTTGATTAACGCATTTTCATCGTCATAGCGTGTCCTTGCTCTCTCTTTCTTTTTACCAGCATTTGTCTTTCCGGCTTTTTTAATTCTCGCTCAATTTCAAGTCTACCAGTGATAGAAACTCTTTTAATTTCTCTTTCCAAGCAATTTCTAAACTCTGCGCCATTTCTTCTAATAGCTGTCGATTCAGATTGTCGTATGTTTTCTGAAACTCTATCTGCATATTCTCTAAGCTCGTTTTTAATGTTGTCTTGATTGCTGATAATTCTTTCTCTAATGAGTTGTAGTCCTCTTGTAAAGTTTTGTAATCGCTCTGTAATTTGTTGTAATCCACTATTGAGTATTCTTTCTTTCCATCCGTTAAGAGCTGATCTAATTCCTTCTTGATACTCTCTATTTGACTCTGTTCTTTCTCTAAGTTTTCTAAGTTGTTCTCGTTTCTGTCTAATTCGTTCTTCTGCGATGTTATAATACTGTCTAACTCTTTCTTGAAATTCTGCTCTAAGTCTTTGTAATAAAGAGTGGTTCTCTCTTTCCGCAAGTTCTCGTAGTCCTCTCTTAGCTTGCTGTTCTCGTTCTGTTTGTTCTCTATTACGTCTTGCAATTTGAGAATTTCTATCTGCAATCTCTCTACTTCGTCTAATAATGCTATCTCTAGTTGTGTCATCTATTGCTCCGTGCTGTTTAATAGCATGAATAATATTCCCTCGCTCGAGGTTTTCATTTGGTTTGGATATACTATCAGTGCTCTTTGTTCTTTGCCAGTTATCTTGCTTGTCCAACTCTCTCTCATATTCTGCGGGATCTGCCACTTCTGCAACTCTTGATTGTTCTGCTGGAGTAGGTTGTTTTCTTGTTGATAGCTTGTTAATCGTTTCTCGTATATCCAAAAATTGATTAAAAATCCTACTACTAGCCCAAATATTAGAGTTATCAGTGTTGTGCCACTTAGCAATCTTTGTATGATTGCCGGCTTCATCTCGTTTAATATTGCTTCTTTTGTGTTCTGCATCTCGTATTTTATCGCTGATAATTGTTTCTTTGTATCGGATTTTATTTCGCTCATCGCGTCTACGTATATTTTCATTAATCCGGCTTCTATTGATTTGGCACTCTGTCTGTGTATCTCTATTAGCGTATTGTTGAATTCTTCTTGATTCGCTTTCGCCGAGTTCGCTAAGTCTGTTAATGTCTGTGAATCGTTCATCATATATTGAGCCTTTCATTCGGTTTGGTCTTTTTTGATTTGGTAATATAATACTCATCCCACTTTTGTTTTTTTTTGTAACTTGATAACCACTACTCTCTAATAGCTCTATCATGTGTGAGCGACTTTTAATTGCTCCTTGAGCTACTAGATTTTTTAATGTTTGATCTAGCTTTGCTACTGTGTTGTAGTGTGCAAGATCTTTTTTGTCTATGCGTATATTGTTAAATCTTTTAGGATCATTAGGGCTTGTAAAGCCGTATTCATCATTAATAGTTCTTTTCCATAGGTCTATATTAAATTGATCGTTCTTTGCGTAGTATGGATTAAAACTCTTGCCGCTTATTAGATCTATTTTTGGAATTAAAAAATTTAGCTCCAGCCTGCCGTTTTTATCGTTATGCTCTACCCAAAGAATATTAACGCGATCTTTCATATAATCGCCAAGCAAAGCTCTTTCAAAGTCTTGTATAATCTCTTGTTTAATTTCATTACTAATAGTATCAGCTTGCTCGCTAAATGATAATACTCCAAAGCAGGTTTTTTGTTTATATCTTATCTGGTTTATAATAGCCCTAGTTTGAGCTTCGTTTCCTTTTAAAATTTTGGCTGTGCCTTGTTGTGCACGTTCATTTAATAAGTAATTTACGCTCCCAAGTCCGCCGCCATTATGAGTAGGTAGAAATTTAACTATCATCTTCTGTGTTTTGTTTATTGTTTAAAAGCCCATAAATGCCGTTTAAGGCTTCAAGAGATTGGCTAACAAGGGTAAGGGCTATCCTGTCAAGACTTTCGCCTTTATTAAGCTTATAAGCGATTTGGTTTAGGCTGTTTCCTTGTCTTGAAAGTTCTAAAATCAACTCTTTTGTAATAGGGGTTTTTATAAGCTGTCTTGACAGCATAGACTTAAGGGCAAATTCTGAAAAAGTTATGCCACCTAACTCTGACATTTTAGATGAGATCTTATCCCATTCAGTTGGAGTAAGTCTTAAAATTTTTGTGATAGTTTTATTCTCTTTTTCTTTCTTTTTCATTAGTTTATCCATTGTTTGTTGCTATCTGCTTAACTTCATTTTTATAGCTATATATAAAAAATGAAGCATCATAGGGGTATGGGGAGTGTGGTTGCCGTCCCCATATTTGAAAAATTGCCTTAAAAAATCTTTAGATTTTTTACTAGCCATTAGGCTATATACGGCATATTTTTCAAAGGGGGTTAAGGGGGATTTTCCCTCTTACGAGCCTCCGCAGTATATCGAAATGCGATAGCATTTTGTATATACAAGGAGTATGCTCGCCCTTATATTTTAACTATATTAATAAGATCATTATACTTAAATAAAAGACTAGAGTCAAGGCCATACAGACTTATAAGAAACATGCAATAAAATTTAAATTGATTTAGATTAATTTTTTTACTATAATATTGATTAATTTTATTTTATATTAAGGAAATAAAAATGCAAAATGATTATAGTAAATATGAAAATTTAAGTAAGAAAAAGTTACTTAATTTATTTTTAAAAGCAGAAGATAATTATAAAAAAATTGAAGAAAAACTAAAAGAGCAAGGGGAATTGGTTGAATTTTTGCGTAAAAAGTCTAAAGAAATTATTTCAGAAAGTAGTAGCTCGTTAAATACTAAACAAGTTAAAAAGGCAAAGAGCTTAGAGCAAGATTGTTAATAGAATGATATAATTTTTATTTTTAATTATTATTTTACTAAAACCAGTAAAAAAATATTTTATTTTTTGTTTTTAAATAACTATATATACGATATTTTATCTGTTTTTTATATTTTTATTTTTTTACATAATTATTTAACAAGACATTGGAAATAGGTGGTTATTAAAAAAATATAAAATATGTTATAATACTCCTAATAGTATTAAATTACAAAAAGGAGAGCAAATGCTTAAAACGACATCAGAGGCATATTCTGAACTTTTTGGACTTATAAACATACAAGCTAATTATGTTGAATCATGTATTGGGCAATGTACCGGATGCATGTGTTCTTGTAGATGTTCTTGTAGTGGAAAAAACTATGAAGATGATATTTTATGGGAGAATTTATAATGATAGCAACTACTTTTGATTATAAAAAACTTTTCGGACTCATATTAGACAATGATAATATTATAGCAGCTAGATGTGCTTGTGTGTCTTGTAATAGTTGTACTTGTGCTTGTTCTTGTAGAAAATCACAAGAAAATTCCATAGAATGGTAGAATTATCAAAATTTACGCATTTATTTGATTGTGGCGAGGCTGTAGCCCTATATCATAGCCTAAGAATGAAACCAGTATATTTAAAAAAAGGTATATTTAAAAAGTTAGATGACTGGTTAAAACAAAAGCCTGAAGCAATAGACTCTGCCTCTGAAGATTTATTGGGCATAATAAAAGAATTAATAAAATATAAAATCTTAAAACAAGATAAATTTGAAGATGAAAAAGTTTTAGAATTTGTAAAAACAAAATTACCAAAACCTGCCATTAATGTTTGTTATTTTATATTAAGCGAACAATGCAACCTCTCATGCAAATATTGTTTTATTGGTAATAATGATCAAGAAAAAAGAAAGAATTTTACAAAATTAAATATGTCTAAGAGTGTAGCTGATAAGGCTATAGATTTTTTTATAAGACAATTGAAAGAATCAAGTGGCAATATAAATTTTGAAGAAAATAAGCCTGTAATAATTTTTTATGGAGGAGAGCCTCTTATTAATTTTGAAATGCTTGAATATATTGCAACAAAGATTAATAATTTAAGAGTTAGTGAAAAAGCTGTTAAAAATTTAGAAATGTCCGTAATAACAAATGGCCTACTGCTTAATGAGGAAAGAGCTATAAAGCTTAAAAAACTTGGAGTCGGTATAGGTATTAGTATAGATGGATTTACTGAAGAATCAAATTCAATGAGGGTTGATAATAGTGGTAATCCTATATTTAAAAAACTTTTAACAATACTAGATATGTTAAAAAAATTAAACATTAGTATATCATTATCAGTCACTTTGAGCGAAGAAACTATTAATTCGAGAGATGAAATTATAGATCTGATTCAAGCATATAATATTAAATCATTCGGTTTTAATATTATGATGTCTAGTGATACGTTTGTGGTGTCTGAAAAATACAATGAGAAAGCTGCACAATTTATTATAGATCAATTTATAAAATTAAGAAAGCTTGGTGTTTACGAAGATAGGATGATGAGAAAACTAAAAGCATTTGCTGAATCAAAAATTTATTTTTCTGACTGTGCAGCAACAGCTGGAGGACAAATTGTTATATCTTCAAATGGTGAAGTCGGCATTTGCCAAGGATGTTTGCATAATAAGAAATATTTTATTTCTGATATAGCTGACGAAAATTTTATAGCCTCAAAAAATAAAGATATTATAGAATGGTCTCAGCTTTCTCCAATAAACAAAGAAGAGTGTCAAGATTGTTCTGCCTTAGGAATTTGTGGTGGCGGTTGTCCTATTAATGCTTCTTATATTAAACAAAATAATACTATTCATTCCTTAGATGAAAGATTTTGTATACACTCAAAAATGACTTTAGATTTTTTAATTAAAGATCTATATAGGGCTATGACAGATGATCAAGGTGCTAGGAATTGAAACAAATAATCTCAAAAACATAGATATAGAGATTCTCCCAAAAAGTTTAAATTTAATATTAGGTTATTCTGGAAGTGGAAAATCTTCTTTGGCATATGATACAGTAGCGGCTATAGGAAAAACTGAATTTATGTCTATGTTTGACGACGATTTAGAAGAACCTATATACAAAGTTAAAAGCTACGAAAATATGCTGCCAGCTATTCCTATAAAACAACTAAATTTTAATCATAATTTACATTCTACGATAGGTACTTATTTCGGATTAAATAGAAATATTTGTTTTTTATATGCCAATATTTTAGGTGTTAGTGAAGAAAATTTTATTTTAAATAAATCATCAAACATATGCGAATATTGTCATGGGCTGGGCACTAAAAAAATATTAGATCAAAATAAAATTGTTGATTATGATACTCCTTTATACAAAAATCCAATAAAATGTTGGAATAGATATAAAGATTTTTATTCTCAAATAATTAAAGAATTTTGTATAGATAAAGAAATAGATTATAGAAAAATATTCAGAGAATTGACTGAAATGGAGCAAAAAGTTTTTCTATACGAAGAAAGTGAGAAAAAATATAAAATTAAGTATAAAAAAACAAATTCATTATCAAGTAGAACAACAAAATTTTATGGCATTATGAGCGATAAGCCAATGATGCCAAATTTCAATATCTCTGATAAATTTTATTCTAATACCTTGTGTGATTATTGCTGTGGAAAAAAATATTCCAAAGAATTAGACAAATATAGGTTAGCTAATTTGTCTATAGGTGAACTTATGACAGTATCTTTCAATGAATTGTTATTTTTTTTAAATAAAAATTATAAATTACTAGATAATGATAAAACCACTTTTTCCTTAAAATCGGTTTATAATTTTGTAAAAAAAGCTTGCGAGCTACATTTGGGATACTTATGTTTTCATAGAGCGATACCAACACTTTCCGGGGGTGAACTCCAAAGAATAAGAATGGTACAAATTTTTAATAATCAATTAACAAATTTACTTATCGTTTTAGATGAACCTCTTGCGGGATTATCTAATAATGAAAAAGAAGCAGTATATAAAAATATATTAAATCTTACAAAAAAACATACTTTATTAATCGTCGATCATAGTGATATTTTTATAAAAGTGGCAAAAAGAATTACAGTTCTTGGAAAAAGTGGTAAAAAAGAAGGGGGATTTGTTATAGACAAAGATGCATTTTTGGAACAACAATCAGTAAATTATATTGCAAAAGTTAAAAAACCATCAGAGCAAATACAAATTACTATCAATGCCAATATATTAAATTATGGTGGAGTTAACATATCTATAGGAAAAAATTGTTTAAATTTAATCAGAGGAAAATCTGGTGTCGGAAAAACTATATTATTAAAAGAGTATATGCCAATGTTTTTTGAAAAATATATATATATAAGCCAAAAACCAATAATGGGTAGCAAGTCATCTTGTGTCGCTACTGCATTAGATCTTTATACAAGAATATGTGATATATTTGCAAAAAAATATAATAAAAGTAGAAATTTTTTTTCTAATAGTGTTGGTTGCGAAGGAGCATGTAAATTTTGTAACGGCTATGGTTTTTTTGAACATAATAAAATAAAAATTGAATGCAAAGAGTGTGAAGGAAGTGGTTTTAATAAAATCTTAAAAAACTATTTGTTAAATAATAAAAATATTCTTGATATATGGCGCATGGATCTAAAAGAGGCTTTTAGCTATTTTGTTAATGTTGATTCTAAAATATTGAATGTTGTTAAGCAAGCTATAGACTTGCAACTCGGCTATTTGACTATCGGCCAACATACGGCTTCGCTTTCTGGTGGTGAAAATATTAGAGTAAAACTTTTAAAGTTTATCAATTCTCAATCTACTTTTTTTGGTATAGATGAACCTTTTAAAGGATTGAGTAGAGTAGAAATTTTAAAAATAATTGATTTTATGGAAAAAATTAGATCTAAAAATAAAACTATTATTATAGTAGATCACACTCAATATATAGAACACTTTTTTGGGCATAAGATTGATTTGGTTAACAGAAAAGGTATTTTATCAAATTTATAAAATTTTTGCACATATGACCTTATATAAAAATAAAATTTGCTTTTTATATTATCTTATTTGAAAAGCTTCTACTTAGACTATCATATACAAAAGGTATTATTTGATTGCCTCGTATATCAATAGCACCCCATTTATCTCCAATTTTTACAGTAGCTACTCCTTGGCAAAAACCTTTTGTATCGTCAAAATATAATATTTCACTCATGTAGATGTCCTTTTGTGTATTTTAGCATAAGGAATATAGTTTATTTTGTTGAAAATACTACTTTTCATTACATATTATGCAAAAGTTCGATTTTAACGCAGTTTGTGAATTTAGAGATTATCCAGTTTAGGGTTGGGAAGCTTAAAGTGGGTGATTTGGTTTAAGAATTGAGGGAAATTTGGTTGAATTTAGTGAGTTTCTTAAAAAAACTCACTTAGATTTTTGGTAAGTTATGTTTGAAAATTGATAAAATTTTTATGCTATCTGTACTAATATGAAATGGTATTACATAACCTTTAAAAATTAATTCCCTTATGTCCTCTCTGTTTAGTATTTGATTTTTTCTAAAGCGATAAGGCATAAAAGTTGTATTGTCAATTTTTTTAAATAAGTCCTCAAGAAAATTAATTGCCGTTTGTTCGCTTTTCTCTGCGTAAAAATCTAAAATGATTTTTAGCTCTGATTTGAATTGCTCCGTTAAAATAATCTCCATTTTAAGCGCCTATGCTTTTAACGTAGGCTCTCATTTCGGTTTTAAACTCCTCGAAAGGTATGTATTTTATTTCTCCGCGTTCATCGGCGGCGATGATTTCCTCAAGCTTTTTTTGGTCGGCTTCGCTTAGACTCGGCTCATTTTCATAGGTCATTATCGCTTCTGGATCAAGTGCCAATAAAGCTTTTATGGCTGCTACTGTGTCGCTATTTGATGTCTGTATGTTTATTGATGTTACCATAATATTAGCTCCTTTCTTTTTTATGATTATAGCTTAAAAAGATAATCCTTGCTTTATATTTTTACAATTTGTTAAATATAATAACTTATAATATTTTAAAACTTCTTAATATTTATAACTTGTAAATATTTACAAGTTATAAAACTGACAAAGGTAAAAGAATGAAAATAGCCCTTATAAACTCAAAAGGTGGAGTAGGCAAAACCCCATTAGCTTTTTCTATTGCCAAAGATCTAAATTTGGATCTTCAAACTAATGATAATTCAGTCGTAACTCAAATTTACTCAAAAGCGGCCTTTAAAGATCCATGCGAATTAAAAGATAATTGCGTATATGACTTTGGCGGTTTTGTGGCGGCAGGTGTTTTAAAGATACTAGATAGTTGCGACTTTATAATAATGCCGGTAACTCCTAAGATTAATTCTGTTTTTAAAGCTTGTGAGACCTTTAATCAAATTAAAGGCCATATCAAAGGAAGAATAATTGTTTTGATTACAGATCTTGTAAATCAAGCAGATTTAGAGGTAATAGTTAAGGCTTTAAAAGAAGCCGGATTTGGCGATAATGTAGAGTATTTTATACTTAAACATTCGGCAGCCTTTGAAAATGCAATATCAAATGCTATGAGCTTTACAGAGCTTTATAATCAAAATGGCCTAAGCAGATCTCAATATAAATCTTTTTGTGACCACTACAATAAAATTTTAGAGTTTATTAAAAAAGGCTTGAGATGAAAAATCTGTCAAATTTTATTTTAAACAGCGATGTATCTAAAAATTATGAAGCAGCAGATGAAAAAGAAAACAAAACAGCGGAACTTGAGGCACAACTTGCAAAATATAAAAAACTTGGCCGACCTAAATCAGAAAACCCACCAACTAAGCAGATGACAATTTATCTATCGGAAAACGAAATGGAATTTTTAGAAAAATCAGCAAAACAAAGAGGTGTTACTAGAAATCAGATTTTAAGAGATTTGCTTACTAAAGCAATGAAATATTTATAATCAAAATTTTAACTTTTCGACTCGATCCTTCCATTTACATTTTTATCTATTGCTGGCTGGGGGTTTTCTAACTTTGCAAAATTTGATGAAAACTTTTATATATTTATTTCTGCTGTTTTAGCGGAATTTATTATATTATTTTGTGTATATTTGCTAAATAAGAAAGTAAAGCAAATACTTAAAGAGATTAGAGATTTAAAAAAGTAGGAGGGGTTAAAATGTCTTATATTTTTATGGCTGTTGTAATTTTTGGGATTATTTTTATCGCTGTTTCGGGTATTAAATCAATAGATACATCGAATTAAAAATGATCGAGTATATTTTGTGTCCAAAATACTGAATAAAAAAGGAATATGAGTGATTAAAATATTTTATTGTTTGTTCTTATCTTTTTCTTTATCTTTTGCAACTGATTGCATGAAAGAATTTAAGTCAATTTATGATGATACCAGCGAAGAAGGGCTATTTCTAATAGCATCTAAGCTTAATGATATGTGCACTAAAAATGATAAAACTGCTTGTAAATGTTATTCTGAATACATTGATGAGAGCAAGCAAGAATGTCAAAAAGGCTCAAGTATAAAATGTATTATTGTTGGAACTATGTTTATGGACAATGAATACGAATCTTCAAAGTATGCTAAGCAAGCTTGCGATAATAATGATGGCAGTAAATATTCAACCAGTGGCTGTTCAATATATGGTTCTATATTAAAATCCAGATACTATAAATCAAAAGATGCATCGATAAAAAAAGATGCTATATTTTATCTTAAAAAAGCTTGTAAAATGGGTAATGTAAGTAGTTGCAATTTTTTAAAGGAATTGAAATAGCGTGCAGATGCACGCTATTTTTTACTCGTTCATATAAACCATAGCTCTTGAGCAAATTTATGCTTGGCGGCTAAATAAACACCTATGAATATTGGGTTTATACGATTTATTTTTTCATGCATGTCTTGAATGGCTCTTATTGCTTCCCATGCATTGCTTGCATCTCTAGGAAGTAGCAAACTTATATTATACGCAAACGGTCAAGGCGTAAAACAAGACTACCATAAAGCAGCCAATCTATATCAAAAAGCTTGTGATGGTGGACTTCAACCAGGCTGTGATGAATATAGAGAATTAAATGAAAAAGGTATTAATTAGTTTTTCTAGCTATTAAAAGCTTTCATTTTTTCTCTAATAATAGATCTTAGGTATTGTGTTCTATTTGTTCTAGTTAAATAACCCATCTCATCTAAAAAGGCTATTTCATCGCTAGATAAAAACATAGTAGTTCTTTTATCAGCCGGATTTGCACTCTTTGGTCTGCCGCCCGGCTTTTTTATCTCTTGTGCTTTGTCTTGTTCTTTGAAGCTTGCAGTAGATAGTTCCTCCAGTTCATTACTAGATAAGTCTAATTCTAATTTAGCCATTATTTATTGTCCTTAATGTAGTTAATTATTTTTTGATACATATCTATAAAAGATTGATACTGTCTTTTTGCTAGATTGCTTTCATTGTATAACTCAATAAAACTTAATCCGTTTGTCATTGCATTTTCAAATATCCTTGAGTTTTTTAAAACAAAGAATTTTGTACAAACTATATTGACGGTTTTAATTGTGCCTACTGTTTCATCTAGCTCTTTTTGAGAAGAGATATTTGTTATAACGCCTATAGTTTTACGACCAAGAGGTTTAATTTGAGACAAGGTGTTCGCTGCTCTTTTTATTGAGTTTGGATTGGGAGTAATTGGAACTATAATAAAATCACATTGTTTTAAAATTTCAAGTACTCCAGCCGAAGCAAAACCACCAAAATCATACACTGTATCTTCTTCAAAAACACATCTATCTAGTATCTTGCCTTTTGGATAAAATTGTGGTACTACAGAATCATCGTTGCTTTGCCATTTTAGGTTGAGATCTTTCGCGATGCTAAAGCTAAGTGGAGTTTTACCTACGCCGCCTTTTAATTGCAAAACTGCTAAAGTCACATTTTGCCTTTTGATATGTTATATATGTTATTAACATATCAAGTCATTTTATTTAGGAGTGCTTTCTTGCTCCGTTAGGTTTTCAAGAAGTAAGCAGTTTAACTACTCATCAAAAACCTAACGGATTTAGTCTCTTGGTTAAGTTTTCAGGGAGTTTTATTGTTTTCGTTAGGTTTTTAAGGAGTAAAAACTCCACCTACTCACTAAAAACCTAACCAAATCAATAAAAAAGATTTTTAAAATGTTGAAATTGTGCTATTTTCACTTATGCCAAGCGGTTCCAAGTTTTTCAAATCCGCTCATATCACCTGCATAGTATGATTTTATATCATTATCCATATTGAGTTTAATGCTGTTATAATCGGTATCTTTCTCATAGTTTTCTAAAATATTATCAATACTCTTATTGTCCTTGAGTGTGATAATTGCATTCGGATCAATTTTTAAAAATAGCTCTTTAAAGGTTTCTATTATGCTTGGGTCTAAATTGCTCTGTATCTGTAAGTTTATCATATCTAGCTCCTTGTATTTTATAGATTATAGCATTTTGATTTATTTTCTTCGTTAGGTTTTTAAGGAGTAGTTTCTTATTTTATTAGGTTTTTTAGCGAATGTTTTGCTTGCCAGTTATAGTTTTTTTCCGCATTTTGGTGAGTTGCCGGATTAGCCTGATTTTTACGCTACAGAGACTATGATTTGCTATCTTTTCCGGTTAAATTTGAAGAAATAAATTGTCGACTAGTCACTAAAAACCTAACGGACTATAGTTTTTTCCGCATTTTGAGGAGTGATTTTAGCAATAGTTCCGCATTTTGGTGAGTACGTTTTTTATTCATTAAGTGCGTCTATTGCGGAGTTTGATTATAAAGCTATCTTGTTGTCTATAGCATACTTCGCAGCCTTACTTAAAAAGACTGATCTGTTGTTTGTTAACTCGCTAATAGATTTTAGTAGCTTTTCCGGAAGGATTACATTAACTCTTACTTTCTTTTCAACCGGTGCAGGTTCCTTAATTTCTTCTCCTTCTGCTATTAATACATCAAGTAAACAAGAAAAAGCTTCTTTTAGATCCTCAATAGCTTCTATTTCATTATCCCCACATCCTGTAATTTTAGGATATTCTTTGTAGTAAGCTACAAACTCACCATCTTCTTTGTTGATTATCATGCCATAGTTTAAATTTAAGTAGTATTCTTTGTTTTTGCTTTGTGGTTTCATTATTATCTCCTAGGTTCCTCTAAGGTTGTCCTTTTATAAAAGCTCTATGAACTCTTATAAAAAGATAGTCTTAGACCATCTTTATTCTGACGCTAATCTTAATCTATAGACTCTTCTTCGTATAGTTCTAAAACTTTCTTGATATAATGTTTCTTTATGGGTTTAGCAAATGGAATGTTGACATGATCATAGCCTGGTTTTCTAAAGATCATGTGAGAACCTTTTGCGTTATTGCTAAGTTCGTAACCTAAATAAACTAATATATCCTGCACCTCATTAAAACTGATACTTGAAGGAGATCTTCGCATCTTGTCTATTATCTTATGAATTTTATTACTCATAAATAACCTTTGTTTTTTATATTATTATAATAATATATACACACTTAATAAAATGTTAAATTATATAATGTGTATTAGTATATAGATATATTTTGTATTGAAAATTCTACTTTTCATTGCATATTATGCAAAAGTTCGATTTTAACGTAGTTTGCGAATTTGGAGATTTGGTAGTTTAAGGTTGGGAAACTTAAAGTTGGCGATTTGGTTTAAGAATTGAGGTAAATTTAGTTAAATTTGGCGGTTTTCTTAAAAAGCCAACTTAGATTTTTGGCAAGCTTGTGTCCTCTCTGTTTAGTATTTGATTTTTTCTAAAGCGATAAGGCATAAAGGCGATATTCTCTAATTTTTCATATAAATTGTAATAAAAATCGTCTGCTACTTCTAAGCTTT
Organism: Campylobacter sp. RM16187; assembly: GCF_025319965.1. Lineage (NCBI taxonomy): Bacteria > Pseudomonadati > Campylobacterota > Epsilonproteobacteria > Campylobacterales > Campylobacteraceae > Campylobacter > Campylobacter sp. RM16187. Next base: position 10,556 of record NZ_CP012551.1, on the reverse strand, counting down.
TTTCAGAATAAAATTCAAGAATATTTTTTAAGTCAGCTTCGAATTCAGGAGTTAATACTACTCTCATTTTATGCTCTTAGACTTTTTAAAAAGCTTCTCATATCACGGTCAAATTCCTCCAATGGTATGTATTTTATTTCTCCGCGTTCATCGGCGGCGATGATTTCCTCAAGCTTTTTTTGGTCGGCTTCGCTTAGACTCGGCTCATTTTCATAGGTCATTATCGCTTCTGGATCAAGTGCCAATAAAGCTTTTATGGCTGCTACTGTGTCGCTATTTGATGTCTGTATGTTTATTGATGTTACCATAATATTAGCTCCTTTCTTTTTTATGATTATAGCTTAAAAAGATAATCCTTGCTTTATATTTTTACAATTTGTTAAATATAATAACTTATAATATTTTAAAACTTCTTAATATTTATAACTTGTAAATATTTACAAGTTATAAAACTGACAAAGGTAAAAGAATGAAAATAGCCCTTATAAACTCAAAAGGTGGAGTAGGCAAAACCCCATTAGCTTTTTCTATTGCCAAAGATCTAAATTTGGATCTTCAAACTAATGATAATTCAGTCGTAACTCAAATTTACTCAAAAGCGGCCTTTAAAGATCCATGCGAATTAAAAGATAATTGCGTATATGACTTTGGCGGTTTTGTGGCGGCAGGTGTTTTAAAGATACTAGATAGTTGCGACTTTATAATAATGCCGGTAACTCCTAAGATTAATTCTGTTTTTAAAGCTTGTGAGACCTTTAATCAAATTAAAGGCCATATCAAAGGAAGAATAATTGTTTTGATTACAGATCTTGTAAATCAAGCAGATTTAGAGGTAATAGTTAAGGCTTTAAAAGAAGCCGGATTTGGCGATAATGTAGAGTATTTTATACTTAAACATTCGGCAGCCTTTGAAAATGCAATATCAAATGCTATGAGCTTTACAGAGCTTTATAATCAAAATGGCCTAAGCAGATCTCAATATAAATCTTTTTGTGACCACTACAATAAAATTTTAGAGTTTATTAAAAAAGGCTTGAGATGAAAAATCTGTCAAATTTTATTTTAAACAGCGATGTATCTAAAAATTATGAAGCAGCAGATGAAAAAGAAAACAAAACAGCGGAACTTGAGGCACAACTTGCAAAATATAAAAAACTTGGCCGACCTAAATCAGAAAACCCACCAACTAAGCAGATGACAATTTATCTATCGGAAAACGAAATGGAATTTTTAGAAAAATCAGCAAAACAAAGAGGTGTTACTAGAAATCAGATTTTAAGAGATTTGCTTACCAGGGAGATAAATGTTCAAAATTAGACATCTTGAGTAAAACTAACATATTCTGCGCTTCATTAAAACTGATATTAGGAAGAGGGCTTTGTATCTTACCTAACACCTTCTGCATCGAACCTTTGTATAATATGCGATATAATAGTAGTATTTTCAATACTAAATTAATAAACCTGTATTATACGGACAATATATAATATTGTTCTAATATTAATATAATATAATTATAAAATCTAAAAGATATTAAAAGGATATTGTTATGGTTATATCTATTATAAACGAAAAGGGCGGGAGCGGAAAGACTACGCTAGCTGTAAATTTAGCCGCTTATTTAGCAGAGGATGGTGATAATGTTTTACTAATAGATGCCGATCCGCAAAGATCTACAGGAGTTTTTTGCGATATTAGAAGTCAGCTGGGTTTAAAATCACTTTTCTCAAATGTTTCAACAACAAGTGTAAGTCTTGTCTATGAGATAAAAAGAATGAGAAATAGCTTTGATACAATAGTAATAGATACTGGTGGGCGCGATAATAAAGAGATGAGAAAAGCTATGCTAACAAGCAATGTCATAATAATCCCAACTGTACCATCTCAATATGACGTAAGCGTCTTAGATAGAATGCTTGATCTTAGTGCCCAAGCCAAAGAGCTAAATAAGGAATTACTTACCTTGGTTCTTGTTAACAGAGTCTCCCCAAATCCTTTTTTAACTACAGAATTAAAAGGGTTAAAAGAATATATAAACGAAGCTAAGAGCGAGAAGAATTTAAAAGATGTTATCTTGCTTGAATCTGTTATCTATGAAAGACAGGTATATAAAAAAGCTGTAATAAACGGAAATAGTTTAAACGAGTTTTGCAAAAAAAATGATAAAGCATTAACCGACTTTCAAGCATTTTACGATGAGTTTATAAAAATAGCAAACAAAAATTTAAGGAGATAAAAAAATGGAGTTTAAAAAAGTTAATATAAGCGAGCAGAGTTTTTTAAACTCTGCTCGCGGAGAAAGTAAAGAGAGGAGAAGTAAAAATCTAAAAAGAGAAAAGAGTTTTTTGGTATATTTTACTATTGATGAATTTGAAAGAGTCAAAGTGGAAGCTACCAATCTAGGCATGGGTATAAATCAATATATAAGATTTAGAATTTTTAATAAACAATATTAAAACAATATTGTTTTAATATTGATATATTATAATAAAGATATTATATAGATATGAATTATAAGAAACGCAGGTAAAGATGCTTTTTACGGATAATGTTGTTGTTTTTATGATAATCGTTTTTTTTGGACTATACTTTTTACTAAAAGATAAGATGAGAGTTAAATTTATAGCCGTATCATCTTTGATTTTTTATGCCTCTTGGTATCCGCCTGCGATTTTATTAATTTTTTTCCATACTTTTTTAGGAATTTACGGTGGACTTTGGATAGAGAAGAGTCAAAATAAAAAGGCCCTTTTTATAGTAATAGGTGTAGCTTTAGCCCCACTTATATTTTTTAAATATTTTAATTTTTTTATAGACTACTTTGAGATAACGGGATTGATCTTGCCTTTAGGATTGTCGTTTTATACTTTTTCCATGATAGGATATTACATAGACATACACAATAAAAAGGTCAAAGCAAGCAGTTCATTTGTGGATCTTTTACTGTTTATAGCATTTTGGCCACATCTTGCTGCTGGACCTATATTAAGAGCAAAAAACATCTTTAACAATATTGATAACGAACTAAAGCTAAATAGTGATACTTTAGCTTTAGCGTTGGTTTTAATATCACTTGGGCTTGTCAAAAAGCTTTTGATAGCAGATAATATTGGTGGATATGTAAATTGGAATTTATCTTACGGTGTACTTAGTATGAATGCTTTTGAAGCATTAGCTACTCTGCTTGGTTTTGGAATTCAAATTTATACTGATTTTAGCGGATATTCCGATATGGCTATAGGATTTGCATTGCTTATTGGGTTTAGATTACAAGCTAATTTTAATTATCCCTATCAAGCTACAAGCGTAAGGGAGTTTTGGCATAGATGGCATATTAGCCTTTCAACTTGGTTTAGAGATTACGTTTATATTCCACTTGGAGGTAGTAATAACGGTAAGCTTAGAACCTATTTTAATATAGCGATAGTCTTTGTACTTTCTGGAATTTGGCATGGTGTAGGATGGGGGTTTGTAGTATGGGGAATGCTACACGGCATTTTTTTAATAATTGAAAAAATTCTTGGAGAACTCTATCTAAAGATCCCAAAAATAATTCGCTGGTTTATTACATTTAGTCTAGTCATGGTAGCTTGGGTATTTTTTAGGCTCGAATACAACGATGCACTTATGCTTTTAACGAGGCTTTGCGAATTTACTATAAATCCAAACAGTATGTATTTTGTAGCACCTATATGTATAATAATATTATATTTACCAATCGAGCATTATTTTAAATTTTATAGTGTAGATAAAAATGGCTATCCTATTCTAAATTTAAGAAGGATGAATATTGTGGTTTTAGCCATATTAGTATTCTTGGCATTGAATTTTAGTGGAGAAATCTTGCCGTTTATATATTTTGAGTTTTAGAGGTTAAAAATGGCGAATAAAACATACTTATGGACTATCGGAACAATATTTTTAGCATATGTTATTTTAGCTTTAATTCTATCTGACGTATTTTTGGCGAAAGAATTTAATATGGGATATAAGGTTTTTAGTTTAATTATAGTATCTTTAATTTTACTAATATATTGTATTTACTATTTTTTAAAGATAGAAATAAAAAATAATTTTAGTAACATAATAATCTATTCTTTGATGTTCGCTTTAGTTTTTTCTATTTCTTTTCAATTAATTATAAAAACAAAAGAGAAATGGCAAGAAAATCTTGTAGCGGCAGAGAATCCTTTATATGATGACTTTTTAACCATTGCAAAAAACTATAATCTCGACTTAAATTTTACCAGACACGTTCGTAATCAAAGATTTCCAATAAATTATAAAAAGCATGACATTTTCTATGAAAAAGCAAAATCTATAGATATTTTATTTTTTGGAGATAGCACGCTAGCATGGGGAGTGATCCCATCTGTTATAGAGCAGATAACCGGCAAAAAAATAGCTATTTATGCTTATGAAGGAAATTTTTTAAACGCTAAAACGGCAAAACTATTTGATAAAATAGCAAAATATTACCTTAAAGACAATGGAATAGTTGTCTTGTCATTCGATAACTGGACACAAGAGAGAAGCTCAGACGAACTTGGCGCTTTATATAGTGGATGGCATGAGATGATAGAGTGGGGAGATAAAAATTTTAAAGCATATAATAAAAGCTTAGAAGACAATCTTTATAATCGCTATTTATCTTTTACAGCTTTTAACAGTATTTATAACCTAATTTCATTAAAACTAAAAGAAAATGGATTGTATTTAAAATCCCCTAAGATTTATGAAGAGTATATGGAAAAATATATAAATCCTAGTTGGCATAGCATGAAAGATCAAAGTAATTTAGCTAATAGCAAATTTTTAAAGTGGGATAATAATAGCATAACGCTATATGATCCAGAATACAGTTTAAAATCGCTTTATTCTGATATTAAGGCGGACTTAAATTATCAAGACGATAACCTCAAATTTAACTCTAAAGAGGTTTTAAAAATACACGGAAAAAATAAATTTTACATGGTTCCTATTTTTTCTGAATTAAATTCTTACGCCACGTCAAGAGGAATATACGAACTCTACTATAAAAACGAAAACGTTGGTTTAATAGATCTTGGGATGATCCACCCGAAAGATAGCCAATATATAATGCAGTCAAAAAGCCATATGGGAAACACCGGTGGACTTATGAAGAGTATTTTAATAGGTAAGGCATTAAGAAATATTATTTAGATATTAAATTAATATCTAAATAATATTAATATAATACTATAAAAACGCTTTTTCTAGATCTTTTATCATAGACAATGAGACGTTTCCTATTAGATGCTGAAGTTCCAAATAAGCTGTAATTAATTTATATCCGGCATTTAAAAGTTCATTCTCACTATTAAACACTCTGACTTTAGCATCAAGAAGATCCACTATATTTTTTAGTCCCTCTTCATATCCTTTTTGAATAGACTCCTCGTAAATTTTGGCATAGCCTATAGCATCTTTCGCTATCTCAAATTTATCAATATAACTGATAAAATCACTCATAATTTGTTTTTGTTTTATATTTATCTCTTTTTGTGCATTAATATGTCTATGTGCTGATGCAATTTGTAAAAGTCTTGCTTCTTCTATTTTTGCAGAATTGAACCCACTTGTAAAAAGAGGCATAGAAAATCTAATAGAGCCTTCAAGTTTTTTGGTTTTATCTTTAAAACGATAGTTGTCTATATAGTGTTGATTAAAAAAACCTAAGTTTAAATCCACAGTAGGAAATCTTTCAGCTTTAGCTTTTTTATACTCATTGCCAGAATAAATTTCTAATAATTCGCTTTGTTTCAAGTCTAAATTTTCCGACAAATTATTAAAATTGAGAATGTTAACTCCTTTAAAGAAGCCTATATTCAAATTTGAGAATATATCTCCAATTTCTATATCCTCTCCGATTAATTTTTCAAATGATAATTTTGTAATCTCTATGTCTCTATTTGCCTTATTTACTTCCAGTCTGCTTTCATCGTAGCGAACTTTGGATTCTAAAGTATCCATTTTATTGACAAGACCAAACTTTAGCGATTTTTGCATTTTGTTATACCTAGCTTCATTGCTTTCTTTATAACTTTGTGCCAGCTTTAACTTTTGTTTGGCATAGGCATAATCAAAATACGCTTTTGCAACTTTTTTTACTAGTTCTTGTCTTACAGATTCAAGTGATAATTCACTTCCAGCTTCTCTGATTTCCTGTTGATTTTTTTGATACCACAAAGAGGGTCTAAATATAACCTGATTTAAATTTATACCATATTTATAAAAACTCTCATCTATTTTTATATTTACACGATCTTCTTGTGTATATTTTTCAATGTTGTATGTAGCTTGAACTGATATACTAGGTAAAAGAGCAGCAGTTGCCTGCTTTACTCTTTGTGTAGTAGCAAGCCTTTCAAAAGTATTTTGTATAAGTTCATTGTTGTTTTGTAAAGCCATTTCATAAGCAGTAGATAAACTAACTTCGCTTGCATTTGCAGCAAGGAAAAGAGACAATAATAAAATTTTAGTCTTCATTAAAAGCCCTTTTAAACATATCAGTAAATGGTTTTAAGAAATAACTTAATACTGTTCTTTCTCCTGTTTTAATCATTACTTCAACAGGCATTCCAGGAAGCAAAAAAAAGTCATTTTTTTTAAGTTCCTCTAAACCATTTTCAGTAATCTTAACTTTTAACTCATAAAAAGGATGTCCTGCATTATCTATTAAACTATCGGCAGATACATAAATAATTTCGCCCTCAACCACTCTGCTTTGTGAACTATTGAAAGCAGAAAAACGCAAATCCGCTAAAAGTCCTACATAAACAGTATCTATGTCAGTAATATTTAATTTTCCTTCAACTATATAATCAGCATCATTAGGCACTATGCTCATTATATTTTCTCCAGGTCTTACAACACCGCCTACAGTATAAAAAGCCATTTCCACCACGCTCCCATCAACAGGAGACTTGACTATAGTTCTATTTAATTGATCTTGTAAGACTTTATTTTTTTGTTCTAAATCAACTAGTCTAGCTTTAGTCTCTTCTAGCCTTTTTAAGACTTCGTCTTTAAAGCTTCTTTCCTTTAAAATCATTTGTGCCTTAGTTTCGGTTATTTGAACTTTAATTCTAGAAATATCAGCATTGGCTGCTGCCATATCTCCTTCAACTAGCGTTTTTTCTCTATTTAAATCCCTTAATCTTATCTTATCGCTAAGTTGCTCTTTAAAAAGCCTATCCCACTCTTTGATTTCTTCGTTTAAAGAGATAATACGCTTATTTTTTGCTACTAAAATAGCTTCTATGCCTTTGATTTGATTTTCTAACTGTCGGATTCTTTGATTTAATATCTCTTTTTCATTGTTTAAAAGATCTCGCTGTTGATTAAAAATACTAATTTGACTTGCTTTCGCTTTTTCAAAATTTTCAAATTTACTAATATTATCTTGAAAAATTATCTCTTTTAAGTCATCTCTTTGGGCTTCTAAGCGCGAATTTAAAACACTACTTTGTAAAAGTTCATTTTTATTGATCTCTATTTCGCTATCGAGTTTAGCGTTTTTAATCTGTATCAGTGGATCATTTTTTTTTACAATATCCCCATCCTTGACAAAAATTTTATCTATTACGCCACCCTCAAGATGTTGAATATTTTTTTTGTTATCTATGACACTTACTTTTCCGACAGCTACAGCAGCGCTATTTAAAGGGGCTAGCCCCATCCAAACACCGAACATTATAACAAGTAAGAATATAGAAAAAAGCCCAAATTTTATAGTTTCACTCTCATTTTTTAATACCATTTAATGTTCCTTTGATTCATTAGTGCTGACATCTTTTGCTGTCTTTTTGTCTAAAGATGCTTTTGAGTAAGCATTTAATTGTATTAGAACCTGATTCTTATCTCCGAAATGAACCAGGTGTCCTCCGCCTAAAACGGCTATCTTGTCAACAGCATTTAAGACATTTAATTTATGTGTTATAATAATAATAGTAGCTTTTGTTTTTAAACTCATAAGCGTAGAAAATAGTGCTCTCTCTCCTTCATCATCCAAACTTGCGTTAGGTTCATCAAGTACTATAATCTTAGGATCTTTATATAGAGCTCTTGCCAATGCCACTCTTTGACGCTGACCTCCACTTAAATTTGCCCCTCTAAAACCTATTCTGGTATCATAACCATCAGGGAGTTTTAATATCATATCATGTACGTTTGCCATTTTAGCAGCTTTTACTATAGCTTCGCTATCAAGTTCTCCAAATCTAGCTATATTTTCCGCTATACTTCCATCAAAAAGTTCTACGTCTTGTGGTAAATAACCAACAAATTGACCAAGATGATCGTTGTCATATTGGTTTATATCTGCACCATCTATCCTAACAACTCCATTTGCAACAGGCCAAACGCCTAATATTGCACGAGCTAGTGAACTTTTTCCAGCAGCAGAGGGACCTATTATCGCACACATTTCTCCTGAATTCAGTTTTAAATTTATATTGTGTAAAGATGGAATTTTTGAATAAGGAGGAACTAAACTAACTCCCTCTAATTGTATCACACCTTTAGGATCAGGTAATTTTAGAGTTTCATCTTTCTCAGGAAATGATTGCAAAAATTGAGATAGCCTTAAATAGCTCTCTCTTGCTCCTCTATAGCTTTTCCAGCTAGATATTAAAATATCAAGTGGAGCCAAAGCACGACCCATAATAATAGAACCAGCTATCATCGCACCAGGACTAATTTCCATTTTAACAACCAAATATGCGCCTATGCCAAGCATTGCAGACTGAGATGCTATACGAAACGTTTTGCTTAAATTAGTATAGACGCCTGCCCTAATACTAGTATCAGAATGTGCATTTAAAAAGTTATCGTGACGGTCTTTCCATATTTTTTTTAGATTTTTGTTCATACCCATAGCATAAATAACTTCTGAATTTCTTAAATTTGTATCAATAAATTTAATTGAACTCTTGTATGAATCATTTGATTTCTTCAATCCATCTTTTGTAGTATTTTCATTTAAAATAGCCAGTATAAGTAATATAATTGCAGCAAAAATACTAAAATATCCATAGTATGGATGGAATAAAAATAGAATAAAAATATAAAAAGGTAACCATGGTGCATCTAAAAAAGCAAAAACTCCATTTGTACTCAAGTATTGTTTTAGAGTATTTAAATCACCCATTGCTTGTGAGGTAGCTCTGCCGGGATTTTTTGCAGCCATTTTAAAGATAGCATCATATATCCTACTAGACAAATTTATATCCATCTGATTAGCAAAAATAACCAAAACACGAGATCTAAGTATTTCAAAAAGCCCCATAAAAGCAAATAGGGCAAATACTATCAGGGTTAAAAATATGAGTGTATCCAAACTTCTTGATGTTACCACTCGACCATAAAGCTGAAGCATATAAAGCGGCGGCGTTAACATCAGTAAGTTTACAAATACACTAAAAATACCAGCATATACCATACATTTTTTGGATTTTTTTAGAACCTCTTTAAGTTCATTTGCCTGCATTTTTAACTATCCTAACAGCTAAATTTTCAAAGTTGCTTAGACTTCTTAAATGTGAGTTAATAAGTTCAATATATCCCTTACGAGCAAAATCTGCCAAAGTCGCATCATCTAATTCATTAAGTTTTTTACGACTTACTATTGAAAAACCTTTTACCAAAGTGGTTTTTTTACCTTCTATATCAGCACTTAGCTCTTTATTTATTAAAATACCAGCTTTTTTAAAGTCTTGCATAATAGCCTGTGTTTTTAAAACTTCTTTATTGAAAACTTTCATAACCTCTATTGCTTTTTTTAGAAAATCACTTGGTTCTTCATTAACAAAAAGCTTTTCACCTTTTTTTCCTTTTAATTGCGGAGCCTCTATGTCTACACATAAAATATAATCTCCGTTTAATTCAGATAAAACAAACGGATAGTTTTTAACAGTAGCCGGAATATATCCTTTAAAATTTTTGTCTATTAAAATATTTGTGTCTTTACCAAAAAGCACAACCATTCTAGGGACAATATCATTTGAAAAAACTATAACAAAATCTTTTTCACAAGCCAGTGCTTCACTAGCAACTATTTCCGCAATAGGAGCTTTTATAAATGTATCAGTATGATACGATAGCCCTCCGTGTTCTTTTGCATTTAAAGCAACTAATTTCATATTTTTCCTTTTATTAAAATTTTGTATTTGTATTTTTTTTGCTAAATCTATTTTTTTATACATTTGCCTAAAAATATATCCACCGTTTTTGGCAATAAAGCTTAAAACATCATCGAATTCGCTTATATCAGTCTCTCTTACCTGAAATCTTTCAATTTTACTCTTTTCTTTTGTCTCTCTTAATTTATTTCTACGTCTTATGAAAGTAGAATTTAAAGTTTGCATATTTTTTGAAATTTGGCTACTTTTTAAAAAAATATATATTTCACTGGGTTGAAGTATATACCCATATATTTCAACATTATAGTTTTTTACAATAAAATTTAATGTATCTATATATATTTTTTTTTCATCTTCATTTATAAAAAAATCACCCTTTTGTCTTATTAACAA
>NZ_CP012550.1 GCF_025319965.1 Campylobacter sp. RM16187 | reverse complement strand
GGTTAAGTGGATAGCGAAGCGGTTACTATACGTGAGTCATCTCACTCACTCCCCTAGCCTATTTCATATAGCATAAGTTTCATCTAAGCTTATTATATATGCTTAAGTATTTTTTAATATTTGTTATCCTTAAGTTATTCTTAGAATTATCATATCTTTAGTTTTATTTAAGAATATATTTTTATAATATTTTATATCATAAAAATCATACTGACCTATCTTGTCAGCTTGCTTATTTTTTTGAGAAAAATCTCTAGCTCGAGTAGCTTTTGTGAGCTTATCAAAATAATCCGACTTGCCTATTTTTTAAAGTTATGTTAAGATATGCTATATATGATTTTTTGGAGTTTTTGATTATGATTTCTTTAGATAATTTTTTAAAATTAAACCTTAAATACTGAGCAGTTTGTTGTCAAGATTTTAGAGAGCAATAATGAGTTAAAAAAGATGAGCTATATCTTGCCAAGAAGTATCTACTTGAGCCTGATAAAATAATGTAGAAAATTTTAAAAAATAATGCTTTGATAACAATTCGTTATTAGTTCAATATTTAGTTAATATTATATCATTAACAACTTAGTAATATCTAACTATTTAAATGATAATAAACTAATACTGATATATTATTTATATACTACTGATTAAATATCATAACACTATCATATCAGTAATATATCATTACTTATTTGATAGTATAAGACTAAATTTAGAGTAGAATATAAGAAATTTAATATGATTTTTTGTTATAATTAAATAAAAAAGGACAATAATGAGACTTATTGAAATAGCTAACGAATTAAAAAACGAGGCAGAGAAAATACTAAAATGTGAGTTAACCTTAGATCCTTTTAATGAAGCGATGATATTAAAGGAAGGGCAAGGTTTTTTCCCAGTTGCCAGATTTGCTGACGGTATTAAAAGAAGAACTTCAAATAAAAAATTTTTAATCTATAAAGGTAAAAAATGTTTTAGTAAAAAAATAGGAAAATTTGAGTACCTATTAGAAATCGTTGATTTGGGATAAAACTAATAGGCTCTGGTGTTATTTTATATTCTTACTATCATTATTGTTCTTGTTTGCATTTATTTTTACTCATTCGGATTTGTGCTAAATACTGCCATTTCATCAGGTGTAATATCAAATTTCATATTAAAGACACCGCTACTATACCAAACGCACATTTCGTATTTTTTGGTTTCCAGTAGTGCTATTTCAAGATTTTTTGGCAACATTCCATTGTCTCCAAACATATTTCTAACTTCGCCTATAACTTCATTTTTCTTATCGGGTCTAAGTAGAAAAATTCTCGTATCAATGTTTTTCAAAATACCCCACGGGATGTGATCGGCGTTTTGAACTATGAAGCATAGATGCACGTTATATTTTCTTGCCTCGAGAGTTACTTTATCGAACATATCTGTGAAAGTTTGATTGTTTCTAAAATAGTTTTTTGCCTCTTCTACCGCATAAAATAGCTTTGGTGCTGGTCTGCCTAGCCTTTTGCACTCTAGGGCGTATTCTCTATCTTTTAAGTATGTTTTTTGAAATATTGATAGGAATATGGCTGTAAAAAGCGAGCTTTCTTTAAAGTTGTTTAAGTCCATATTTAAGACATCGACGTCGTCGATCTTTAATTTGTCGAAATTTGAGAACAAATTTAGCATTTCTATTGAGTTTAGCTTTGTTGCCAAACTCGAGAAAGAAGCTTGCTCGTCAGCTTTGAGTTGCTTTGATTTACTTCTTTGCTCCGCCTTTTTAACAAAATCGTTTAATAGAGGTACTTTAAGAAAGTCATATTTGCTTTCGGTTATATCCTGCAAGAATGTATCCGTCTTATACCCCAGCTCTAAAAGCTCATCATAAAGCTCTTTATTTTGCTCCTCAAGATTAATTACTCTATATCTCGTGTATTCTTTACTCTCATAAAGTTCTCTAAAGATCGATTTTAGATGCGAGCTTTCTTCTATACTAAGCGGCTTTGCATTTTGAGTTTCAAGAATGATAGAGCAAAGATCGACGTTAAATTGCATATCTGCTTCAAATAGCTCTTTATTGCTAAAATTTGGTATATTGACGATGTTATAACTAAAGTTCGCCAAGCTTGAGTCGATGATAGCCGTGCTATTATTAGGATTTGATGCAATAAGCTTCATAAATTTTTCATCGCTAAAGCCTATATCGTAGCTTCTAATGCGCACGTTGTTTGGATTTTTGCCCAAGTTGGCGCAAGAGCCATCGGCAAAATTTAGACCTATCATTTGAGCCATTATCTTTTGTTTTGATACAGATTTTCCGCTACCCGGTTTAGCTATTATGGCTGAATGTGGATTATCATTTTCTGCCGAGAAAGAGTAGTTCAAAAATGAGCCATTTTTATCAGTGCCAAAAATATCAGGTTTTGAAATATTTGTTTTGTGAATACTTGCGATATAGTTATATAGATAGTCGCTTTTGACTAGAAAATCGAATTCGCTATCTCTAAATTTGATAAGATTTTTTTGAAAATGGTTTGAGCGATAAATCTCTTTTTTGATAAAGCTGGTTTTTAAATAGCTTCCTAAGCTTCCTATAACCTCATCATCATAGTCTTTTAAAAATGCCATTGCATTGACAACGGCGCAGTCTATTTCTTTATTTTTATAAGCATCTTGTAGTTCTACGAATGGAGCTTTATTTCCTATCATTTTTGAGTAATTTATAAGTCTTGATATATGATTTTCCACGTGATTTTTACTAAAATCGATATATATCCAAATCGTGCCTGTAAATTTTAATTTAAAAATACCTAGAATATCGCTTTCTTTTATGTTTAAGTGCTTGTATGCCTGAAACATAGACACATCTTGATAGTTTTTACGGATTGCTTGCTTTGCAAGACGTTTGAATTGTAAAAATTCAGGCTCGCTCAGCTCATCATCTCTATTTATATAAAGGCTTTGATGAAGCTGCTTATTGTCGATAAAAAAGCTATTTTGCATATATGAGTTATAAAGCAGATTAACAATTTCAACGCCGTCTAAAAGCGACGTATCATAAAAATCAGCAATGATCTTTGCAATAGTCTTGTTGTGTGTCAAAATATATTGCTTTTGATAATTGCCCTGTTTATGCAAGAGATAAAAGATAAAGGCATCGTTGCTTTCTTTGTAATCCCTTATGATCTCCTCTATTTTATCGTTACTTAGATAAGTTTTAATAGTTTGGTTTGTAGCTAGCTTTACGGCGTATAAATTTTTAAATGGCGTATTTGTGCTAACATAGTCCTCGCCTATGTGATCGATCAGAAATAGAGAGTTAGAATGCCAGTCATTAAAAAGGTTATAAACGGGGCTTGCCAGTTTATCGAAAAAACAACTTGAAATATTCATATTTGGGTCTTTTTTCTTAAAGCCAAAATATGTTCCTGCAAGGGCTGTTCCAGCAAGTGCTAATAGTGCTAAGTTCATTTTATCTCACTCTTCTTTTGTATTTTTTATATTTATTAGTCTTTGTTTTTCTTGTCAGTCAGCTATAAGAGCTTAAATTTGGTTTCCCATCACTTTCAAAGCAGATAAATTTACAACCGCTTTTCCACTCGCTACAACCATACCAAAATTTGCCTGGTTCGTTTTTGCTAGGATGGCGTATAAGTTTGCCTTTTTTACAACTAGGGCATTCATAATCAGTCGTTTGATTATTTGTTGCTTGATTGCTATTTTTTGATTTATCTTTTTTGGTAAAATCGGGTTTGCCGTTGATACTATTTGCGGAGAATTTACATCCTTGAGAGTAATTAGAGCATCCAAAAAAGTCTCCGTTTTTCCCCTTTATGAGCCTTAAAATACCATTGCCACATTCAGGACACTTTATAGCTTCTTTATTGTTTGTTGTTTTGCTTGGCAGTGCAGTCTTTTGAAGCCTATCGATAAAAGCCGAGCAAATTTTATAATCTTGCTCTATGCCTTGCGGTAGCGGTAAATTTTGCTCGCTCGCTAGCTTTTTGGCAAACTCCAGCTGTTTTTCGCTTGGAGGTTTTATTTCGCTCGAGCTTAGCTTTTTAAAGCCCATTTTCTCGTGTAGCGGTTTTATGAAGTCCAAATAACTTACGTTGCCGTTACTGATTTCATCCAGCACGCTTTCCATTTGTTTGGTAAATTCGCTCTGTGTGATCCAGTCGTCATTAACCTTGACATTTTGTATAAAATTTATACCTTTGTTGGTAGCTATGATATTTTCGCTCTTTCCCTTTTTTTCTATGGCTATGAAGTCTCTTTTTAAGAGTATCGGTAAAAACGTAGCATAAGTGCTTGGTCTGCCGATACCCTCTTTTTCTAAAAGGGAAATGAAGTTGCTTTCTTTGTAGTGCTGCGGGGCTTGTTTTCTTACCTCTTGAAGTTCATAGCCCACAATTTGGATTTCATCGCCTTGCTTTAAATTTAGGTCTATCTTTTCTGCTTCATCACTTTCGTCATCGTCTGCCGTATATTTTATGGCTGATTTAAAGCCCTGATATATGCATTTTGTAGTTTTTGCTTTGAAGCTTAACGCCTTTATGTCTATATCGTAGATTTTATTTTCGTTGATTGCATTTTTAGCTTGGCTTTGAAGCGAATTTAAAAAAATTAGTTCATATAGTGCTTTTTCATCATCCGTTAAACTCTCGTCTTTGGCGATTTGCTCTATACTTGTATAGTCGTGGATATGACTTATTCTTATGGCTTCGTGTGCTTCAGCTTGGCTTTGACTTCCTGCCTTATATTCCCTTTTTTCATACCACTCTTGGTCTTTAAATTTAGCCTCTACTTCATTTATAAATTCAACCGATAAACTATTACTGTCGGTTCTGTGATAGGTTATAAGCCCTTTTTCAAATAGCTTCTGAGCTAGGCTCATTGTCTTATCCGAGCTAAACCCTAGCCTTTTGTTTGCATATTCTTGAAGCTGGCTTGTTCTAAATGGTGCATGCGGCTTTGTTTGGCTCTGCTTTACGTCTATTTGATAGACTTTTGCTAAATTTTGCCCGTTAAGCTCGGCTATTTTGGCGTTGGCTTCATCTTTACTTTTAAAGATATTATCATTTACTCCGCTAAATTCTACGCCGTCAGCGGTTTTAAATTTGGCTTTGATCTTGTAATCTATCTGCTTTGCTGCATCGCTCGCTAAAAATTCCTTGATCTCTAGCTCTCGCTTTACTATTAAAGCTAGAGCAGGAGTTTGAACTCTACCTACTGATAGATTTTTGTCGTTTAATTTGTTGATATATTCAGGACTCATTATAAAGCCCACTAGCTTATCACCCACCGCTCTTGCCTTAAAGCTATCCCACTCTTTTAAATTTGAACTCGCAAACGGCACGGCTTTCTCAAGTCCTTTTTTAATTCCGCTCTCGGTAATTTCGTGAAATTCTGCCCTTTTTACGCTTTTTGCCGAATTTTTTATAATCTCATAGACCATATAGCCTATACCATAACCCTCTCTATCGGGATCAGTTGCGATTATTACGTCTTTGCCTTTGCAGTCGTTTAAAATTGCATTTATTCTGCTTTTGCTTTCAAATTTAAATTCAAAAACGGGCTCATAGCTTTGATAATCTTTTACGATATCTTTGCTTAGCTCCTTAAAGTGTCCTTTTGTTGCATAGGTCTTTGCGCCTGTTATTTTTTCTATCTTTTCGCACTTATTTGGGCTTTCAATGATGATTATTGTGTTTTGCATAGTTTCTTACTTTCTAAATCTAGTTGTTGTAAATAAGCATTTTCCATAATTTTACTTACCTCCTATATCTTTTTGTGTTTGATTGTTCTTGATTAGATGTTTCGTTGTTTATGCGCTCCAAGTCTTCAAATGGCATTGTTTTTAAGAAAAATGAAACACCTTTATCTCCGCAAAAGAAATTCGGCTCAGGATTTTCACTTTCATATTGCTTTATGTCTCTACGCATTTCATCTAAAAAAACATCTGCGCTAAGAGTTGGCAAATCTACTTGTAAAGATATTTTTTCATTTGTTTCTTTTAAATTTGCAGATATTATAAGCGTTGTATCTCCACCAAATACCAAATCATTGCGAATAAATTTTTCTACTCTAAAATCAGTGGCTCTATCGTTATCTTTCATTAGGCGCGCTAAAAACTCTTTGTTTTCATCGGTCAAATAGTTCATAACATCATCTTTTAGCTCTTGCGCTTTTTCAAATTCATCAATTTTTACATATAAATGCTCGTGTAGCTTTTTATCAATTTCTACAAATTTTTCGCACACAACATTCAATACTTCCGCGTAGCGATGGTTTTCATCGAAAAGATTATCGTAGTCCTCATAGCAGCTCTTAAGTATCTTATCAGGATTGCCGTGGTTATAACTTATCTCGTTTGCAATTATTTGATACGGACTTGTCTTATCCCAATTTGCTCTATATTCAAAAACTTTTTTAGGATCAAATGTATCAAGATCGTAATCAGCCCACGAATAAATATCTTTTAAAAACTCTCTTTCTTGATGCGAAAATTTATCATTTAAGATTTCATTGATTGATTTATTTAAATTGAAATCCTCTAACTCTTTTGCATATTCCAAGCTCCATTTTTCCATTATTTAATCCCTTTCACGTTTGCTTCGTTTCCTAGTAGTTGTTTTTCTTTTTCAAATAAAAACAGTATCTCTTTATCGGTTAAATTTATTTCAGCTTCTAAGGCTTTTATTGTTTTTAAATTTTGCTCTTTTAGTTTGACCTGCTCGGCTATTTTCTCAATTAGAGGTTTTATTTCATCCGTCCAAAACTGTTCTATTTTCTCATTTTCTTGAGTGGTAAAATTTTTTGTTCGCTCCCAAGCTTGATTAAATCCGCTTTTTTGCATATTCGACCAAGTAGCACCGTTAGCAGTAGCTATTACTAAAAAGAATAAAGTTACTAAGTATTTCATTTTATTTTCCCATAATTTCAGTATAAAGCTCTAATGTTTTTGATATGATAGTTCCACCATTAGGAATAAATAGGGCGAGACTAGCTATATTCGACCATAAAAAATAGGCAAAATAACCCATTATATTCGCAATGGCACACCACGTTATGATTTGTAATACGTTTGTGTGCATTTGATCCTTTTTAGCTCCCGCCATTCCGTAAGCAAAAGCTGTAAAGAAAACTACGATAGGCATTAAGATGATAACCCAATCTACTATTGTTTGAACGACAAAAAGCTGTAAATACGCCCCTCTGTCTTCTACGCTTCCACTAGCTCCAGCCAAAGAAAAAACTGCGCTCTCTCCTCGCGTCCAAAAGAGCGTAAAGACCTTGTTTGAAAAATAATCCGTTCCTTTTCCCAATGCTCCTAAAATATCAAGTAGCTTAATAGCTATCATAAAGAATACGCAAGAGCATAGATGCACTAGAAAAGCAAAAGATATTACGCCCGTAAAGTTGCTAGAGTGAGCGTTATGCCCACTATTAGCTTTTATCATTCCATTAACTAAAACGAATAAGAAAGGCAGAGTGGCGAATGCAAATCCAGCCGTCCCAAAGGTAAAAGCCGTTGCAATCAGCTGAGTTCCTGCACTGCTTCCTATTGCATCATCTGCAAAGATATAGATACTTGAAAGAAAAATTAGTGATAAGATTTTTAAAATTTTCATCTTGTTCTTTGTCTTTTTTTGGTTTGTTCAGAATTTTCTTCCAAGTATTTTGTTAAAACTTCATCTATGATCTCGGAATGCTCGTCGCCCAAAAGCGAAGCTTGACTATTCGCCATTATTGCATTATAGGCATTATCTAACACTTCTGCTTTTTGTTCATTTGTCAAATTACTATCTTCAAATAAATAATCTTTTTCATACCAAATAAGTGCCTTGATGAAGTCCTTATTATCACATTTAGCGATAAAATCAGCTATTTTTTCTATGTTATTCATTGTTTAACACCTCTAACTTTTAGTTGATTTAATATAAGTTCATTTCTCTGATGAATTAAGAATACATTGCTATACTTACTAAGCAATATATCCTTATTTAAATTTATATAATTTTTATGAGCTGTATTTTGTGATGTTATGGTATCGGTTAAATTTTGCTGAGATGCGCTTTTTTGATCAATGGCATTTGATACGATTTGTGCATAAGACGCAGTCGAAATAACAATTAGAAATAGTATTTTATATTTCATTATCTCATCCTTTTAGGATTTGTAAGCACTTCATCAAAATCTAGTTGTTCCACTTGAGATAAAAACTCAGATTGCTCTGAACTTAAATTTAACTCTTTTAATGTTTGAATGTTTGTTTTTATTTGCTCCGCTTTATCGGGCGTAGGATCATCTTTAAATTGTTCTAAGTCTGTCATAAATTGGAAAAAAGAGTTCAGCTGATTATTTTCCAAAATAGCATTAAATGCCGTGAGAGTTTCGTGAATATGCTTATTTAGTATAATATTCTTTTGCTTATCGCTTAGGTTCTGATTAAATCGCTCTTGTAGAAATTTAGTTTTTGCATATTCGTATTTTTTAAACTCATCATAAGAAAGTTTGGATTTTTCTATTAAATCCATCTTACTTTTAATTTCATCGCCGATCTCAAAATTTTCAAAAACATATCTTCCTATTAATTGCATTTGTAACTCCTAAAAAAATTACAAAGATAATATAAAAAATGCTTTTGGGTATTATAAAATTTAGCTTAAAAGGTTACAAAATGTAACCTTTTAATTTTTGGAATTATGCCACTTTTACGTCTTTGATAATTTGATAGGCTTTGCTTAGAAAATCTCTTTTGCTAACATATTGCGTAAGCGGAATTTTATCGTCGCTCATCATTTTGTAAGTGGTCTTTTTACCTTGCGATAGAAGCGAGCTTTCCGCTTGCGCTATGGCTCTATGCATTTTTCCGTTTGCAAATACTATCATTTCGCCGTTATTCATATTTACAACTTCATTATGCTCAATCGCATCTTTTTCTTCTACTTTATAGCTATCTTCTACTGCGCCACTTCCTTTCGTATGCTCTCTTCTTGCAGTAAAATCTCTGCTCATTATTTTTTTCTTCTCAACCATTTTTGCGTAAAATTCCGTTGTATCAGGATGCATATTTTTCATAAGTATATGCACACCTGTAACGTCTATAATTTCTTTTCTCTCATAGTCGTTTTTAGCCACGACATCGATTTGAGCTGGACTTTGAAAAAATGGAAATACACTAATGCCAAGCGATCTTGATTTTGACTCAAGCCGCCCGAAACCCTCAATGACGTATGAGCCAAGCTCATCAAGGAAACATACAAAAGGAATTTTAGGCTCTTTAGCAAATTTAGCCTTTTGTGCCGCAACGCCTTTGATAAGTCCTAATATAAGTCTGCCAAGCTCTTTTGGCGTAGTATCACTATCCATAGTCGGTAAGGTTACAAAGATGATTTTATTACGTTGAGTTGCTTCCCATAGACTTATATCAGGATTAGGAGCATTGAAAATTCTACCATAGTCTGAGCTTAGGTTTGTTATGACGTTACGCCACGCGCCGACACAAACAGAGACATCGTAAATACCTTGTCCATCTCCGCTACATTTTTTCATAACGCTATCAACCCATTTTTTATCTTCTGCATTGCCATTTAAAAATTCATTTAAATCGATCTCAATTGTTGAAGTAATATATTTTATGAAGTCCATTATGCCAACGTTTGATTTTGCTATATCTTTGTATTTTAAAGCTTGTCTTACAAGCGTCGGTAGGCTCATCATCTCAGTAAGCGCCGAGAAATCAAAGATAAAATCTCGTTCATTATCTCTTTTATATACCATTAGCTTTAGAATACATTTCATAAACTCTTTTTGCTTCTCTTTCCACTCATTCTCTTCGCCTATTAGAAGCGAGATCATAATCTCATAGATAGATAAAGCCCCTCCGCTTAAAAGCGGGTTTATAGTGTGCGTATTGTCCATATCAAGAAAATTTAGATACACAAAATCATCTTCTCTACCTATGCTTGCCACAAGCCCGTAAATCTCTTTGGCAAATTCATCAGTTCCTTTACCATCAACGATCAGCATACCGCCACCAAGCAAGACATATTGTTCTATCAAGCCTTTCATCAAAACAGACTTTCCAGCTCCGATGGTAGCCATACATAAAAAATGACGTTTCATAGTTTCAGCATTGACTAAGATAGGACGGGTTTTATTATTTTGAGCCTTTCCAGACTTTACCGCATCCCCATAAAATTTCTTAACTTCTGTTCCGAGCGATATTAGATAATCTTTTTTTGGATCGTTTTCAATAATGATTTCTTTATCATCACGTTTTTCAGGGGTAAGATAAAATGAAACTGCCGTAAGCGATAAGATAAGAATACTTACTGAAATAAACAGGGTTATATTAACGCTGTTGCTTTTTATTGAAGCAATTAAGCATAGCAGTATCGATATATAAGCGCAAGAATAAATAAAAAACCGATATATTTCATTTTGTTGTATCAACTCTTTTAGGCTTAATTCTTTAGGTCTATAATACTGAAGTTCTGAATTGTGATGCTGCATTATTGCCCCTCAATATTATTTATAACGCTTTGTATCTCATTTTGTGTTTTTACTATGAATTTTTCTTTACGCTCTTTTAGTGCCTTATTCTTTGCAAGCGCATTTAGATTTTCATTTTCTATTAAATTTCTTTTTTCTGTTGCTATAATGGCTTCTTGAAAATAGATATTTATCTGAGCTATTTGAGCCGCTATCTGACTTTCTTCCGTATTATATTTTGCGATTGCCTCTGCTGATTTTATCGGCGCAATAAATGAATCGGTGCAGCCACTACACGCAAATAAATTTATGCTAAAAATCTTTAATATAACAAGGGCGACGATTGCTCTTTTCATTTTTACTCCTCTTTATTCTTATAAATTGTCTTTGAACTATCGTTTTCATTTGCGTATTTTTCATCAAATGTTCCCTCAGTAGGGATTATATCTGTATTTACTTGACTTACACCATCTATTCTAAGCTCGGGTATAAAGTCCTTTAGCCTATCTTTAAACTCCAAATAAGCATAATACATACCCGCTCCTTTAAATTTTATACAATTCAGGTTAAGCAGATCGATAGCTCCCAAAAACTCCTTTTCATTCTCGCTTCTCGCCAAAATATCCAAATTTGCAACACTTATATTAAACTTTGGCGTATATCGCTCCCATAAATCCATTAAGAAAAATTCGGCTATAAAGTTGTTATTTTGCAGTTCTTTATCAAAATCTACTTTAACCTCCAAATCTTTAATGAAATCTTTTACCTTATTAAAGACGGATTTAAAGACATCGCTTTTTTCTAGTTCAGCCAAATTTTGTATCTTTGTTCCATTAAAACCAAAGTAATTTATAAAAAATTGCGGGCGTATCGTATCGTTGATTATTATTTTTTTGTTCTCTTCATTTACAAAAACCTCAATTCGATTTGATTTCTTTTCTTTGCGATTTTCATAGAATTTTACTATTCTTTGAGCTATTGCATCTTTGAAGTATCTTTGTTGGTTGGCAACTATCGTAAGAGGTTTTGATTGAATTGACTCACTAATATATTTTAGTAAGTAAAGAATGCAAGGAATAGGTAAAAGATAGAATAAATTTGGCTTTAGCTCATCAAATGAGCTAATTATTATAAAAAGACCTATCGTAAAGATTGCTAGAATAAAACTAGAGAATTCTATTAAAGATTTGACCTCAAGATTACCTTTATTGCTTATATAGGTAAAAAATATTATTACAAGAAACATAACTAAGACTATCATCGTCTATACCTTTTTTTACTGCTTTCGTCCAGTTCTTTTAAATCTGCCACTTTGCCCATTATATATTCTAAGTTATTAGCTGATTGTTCTATGGCTGCGTTTAGTATCGAAAGGTTATTTGTTTGATGTAACAGCATTTTACCTACCATCTCTGAAGTTGGCATATCTATTTTAGAGGCTTTGCCTTGAGCCACCGCTAGGCTAAGAAAATATGTAAAAAATTCTCTCGCCTTTTCGTTAAAATTTAGAAAATCATAATCGGCTTTTTTGGCTTTATAGTTAAGGTTTGTTTCAAAAAACTTCTCAGAAAATCCTTTGGAGTTATTAACTGATTTATAAAAGTTCTCAACGGTTTTAATATCCATTAGCTTAACGGCTAAGTCGTAGCAGTTCTCTTGTAGTTCGGATAAGAGCCGCATTGATTTTAAATCTTCTTGCAGGCTCTTGTCTATTTCATCTATGTCTTCATCAAAGCTTGGCATTCCCGCCATAAGATCATCGATTTCCTTTTGGGTTACAATATCCCTAATGCTCTCTTTTGCTCTATTAAGCTCTCTACTTTGCTCATTGTCTCTTTGCGTTTTTCCAGCAATTCTTCTTTCCGCGATAGATTGCTCATTATACGCTTGTGAAGTCTCATACTCTCTCTGTGCATCTCTTCTTTCATCTTGAATAGAATTAGCCTTGCCTGTATTAAGTTCAATTTCTGTTCGTTTATTTTGGTTGGAGCTTTGTTGTATTCCTCCAGTGCTATATATTCCACTATTTTCATACTCATAGGCGTTAGTTTCTTTAGCTGATCGTTTGTCGAGCTCAGCAGATGGTTGTTGTAAAAGCTTCGCGCTTTGTTCTTGGTCGGCTCGCTCAGTTGGCTCATTACTTCTTGCATATTTATTATCGCGCTCATTTATGTCTCCTTGTATGGAATTTGCTTTAATATTACCCAAATTTTCTTTTTCTTCAAAATCTGTTTTTGCGCCGATAACCTCATTAAAATTGTTATCTACATCAAAATCAAATAAACTGATTTGGGCGGTTTTTTTCTTTTGCGGTTTTAGCTTATGATATTGGCTTATATAATCGCTCAATCCTTGGTTATGATATTTTTCATTGATATTTTCTAAAATTTCAACTAGCCTATTTTTATCATAAATCGTTAAATCGAAATCGCTTATTTCAATTTCAGCCGACTTGCTGTTTATAATCACATTTTCATCAATTATATGTAATTTCATTTTTTAAGCACTGCTTTTTTTACTAGCTCGCTAGCTTGCGAAACAGTATCTTTTACTGCTTTATTTTGTAAATCTATACTTACAACGTCGCTTGGTCTGATTGAAAATCGAGGATCGTCAAGCTTATTTTGTATATCCGCTTGTGGCATTCCGCGTTTTTGAGCCTCTTCTGTAAAATTATTAATTTGAGTAATCTTTTTTGCTAAAATTTCATTCGTTATCTCACTGCCTACTTGAGTATCAAGAAATCTTTCAATATTTTTCTTGTTCTCGGCAGTTAAAAAATTATTCTCTCTTAATTCTTCTTTTAACACGAGATCAAGCTTTTGCTTGGTTAGCTCTTCGTTTCTTTTAAGCTCTTTTAAAAGTTCATTTTTTTCGCCTTTGAAGCTTTTTAAAATATCGGCTAAAAATGCAAATAACGTTTTATCGTTTATAGAATCGCTGACATTAACATCGATCTTTTTTTGATCCAAATTTGCCATTACATTTTTGCAATTTTCACTGAATGCCGAGAATATATTTTTTGTTCCTGTCGCAGTTTTTTTAACAATTTGCATAGCAGGATTATTTTGATTAGCATATTCTTGTTGCAAATCAATCATTGTAAGCTCCTTATTTTTCTAATAAGTGAAATAAATTTTTCATATAAAAAGGTGTTATATGGATTATCAAGTTTAGTTTGATCATAAAAAAATCTATACGCAACAAGAACCGATACTGGATAAATTAGAAAAAAATCCATAAAATTATCAACATAAAAATAAATTGATAACAAAATTATCAAATTTAATCTTGTCGCTAGGAAGTAGAATATTCCTTGTTTTAGAGTATATTGCTTTTCAAATGCTATCATCTTCTTAGTCTTTTCTTGTTGTTTTCTTCATCCTGATCTTCTTGAACTTTTAACATCTCTTTTTGCCAATCAGGAATAGAATTGTCGTCTGGCTGCTCTGTTTTTGTTTCTACAATCTGCCGATCTTGCTCTGTATCCTTTTGCGGCTCATTTACTTTTTGCTCTTTTTGAGCCTCTTCTACATCTTTATCGGCTTTCATTACCTGTTGATCTTGATCGGTAGCCCCTTGCGGATCATTAGAAATTTTTTGCGCTGTATCCATAGCCAACTCTGCACTCAGTATCTCTTCTTTGTTTTGATTTACGGTGCTTAATGTTTGATTAGCCGTTAAGGCTTGATTAAGCTCGACTAAAAGAGCCGTCTTTTGCGCTTTAAATTCATTTATCTCTCTTTCTAGCGCACGATTTTTTTCCTTTACTTTTTTTATCATATCCTGAATTTCCAAATTACTTTTTCCGAGCATTTCTTTATAAAAAGAACGCATAAAGGCAGGATTTTTTAGCGTATCTTGGCTTTTGAACGGAAACTCTGTTTGTTCTTTATCATTTATGAAATTTACCATTTCCTGCGGTTGAACTTTTAGTGTAAAATTGCCAAATAGGTCATCAAATTTAATAGGTTCAGGCTGTGTAAAGCCACTTTGTAGTTCTGCAATTTCTGATTTAAGCGTCTCTTTTTCATCTTTTAGCTGACAGTTGATACTAAATTCTTTTTCCAACTCTGCAAAATTAGCTTCAAACCCTTTTATTGTTTCAACTTTATCTTTAAATTCTTGCGTTGCTTGCTCTTCATCTAAAGAATTATCTTTTAGCTTGTCATAGCATTTTGAAAATTCTGTAAAAATTTGATAGTTGTTAAACTTAGAAAAGGTTTCGCTTTCATTTCCGCTTCGCTCGATTTCTTGAAAATATAACTCCTCAAAAGCATTGCTACCGTTTAAGTCCATTTTATTTTTGTTCGCCTCAAAAAGCAAAAGCAGACTATCGCTAGCTTGAACGATAGTTTCATCATCGGAATTTCTAGCATATTTGGCAAAAGCCAATATATGCTCTTCAGTAGTGGTTATGGCTGACATCTATTACCCTTTATAGAAAATTTATATTTGCCAAAATACACTAAAAAAACTTTTTTTGTTTTAAAATAACCTTAAAAGGTTACATTTTGTAACGTAGTTTTCTAAAGCTGACTATTAAAAATAAAATACTCATTTTTATTGTTAATAAAACAACTATTCTTGTCAATGGCTATGAAAATTTTATTTTTCTCCGTTTTATATATTAGTTTTTTCTCTTTTCTCTGTTGCCAGCAAGTCTTGCGTGTAATATTTTTCAGCTTACAATACGTTTTCATAGGCAACCAAATATATTCATTCTCTTTGATTGCGTCCATCTAAAATCCCTTTATATTTGGAAGAAAACTATTATAAAGACCCCTCAAGCTATTTTCTTCCAATATTTCATTTTCAAAAAATAAGACAACATCCCGATCGTTTATTCTGCCGTCGTCAAAAGCCAAAAAGATATTAAACAGTAGATCATAGCCATATTTATATATCATTCTTAGCGTAAAATTATCATGTACAAAATCTTGTAAATTGAGATGAAAATCATCGCAGTAAAAAATGAAATATGTAAGGTCTTTTAAAAAATCTCTAATAAAAACTGGAATTCTTGTATCGCTTAGGCTTGTTATTTTTAAATCTTGATTAAGCAAAATGCAAAAAGTGCCGTAAATAGTAAGGTAATTTTCATACTCCTGCTTATTTGTAAAAATGGACAATACATCTTTTGTCAATCTAGTATTTATGAAAATAAGATTTGCTTTATCAGAATTATAAACCTGCATTAAATATTCTTCATCGCTATCAAAATACATAAAATTTATGTTTTTAATCAGGTTTTTCTTATTTCTTTTAAAGAAAGTAACTATTGATAGCTTTTTATCGATCAAGCTAAATTTTTTCAGCTTGCCATCTGTCTTTTTGTGCTGTTCATAAAAATCAAAATACTCTTTTATTAACATTGCTTATCCTTTTAAATTTCGATAAAGAGCTCTTTTTGTCCGACCATTTTATTGATGCCATCTTTTGCGGATTTGCCTAGCGGTATAATCATAGCAACGCAATCTTTGATATCATTGGTGCTAAAATCATCTCCTTTTGCCTTTTTAAGAAAATCTATTCTTTTGCAAAAGTTTTCAATTTCTGCTGGGGTGTATGGAAATTTGTTGGATATAGGATTGTCTTTTTGATATAAATTCTCTATAAGCGCAAAAATTTTATCTAGGTTCATTATTTCAAGCATATAATCCAGTTTAAATTTACGTATATAAATTTCAAACATCTCTTTTGCATATTCTTGCGTAGGGAGCGAAATAAAAAACAGCTCGTCCCAGCGACCTCTACGTAGAAATTCGGGGTTATTATCTAGTATGGTCGCCAAATCATTTGCAGTAGCAAAAAATATGGCATTAAACTCATATTCGCAAGCAGGCGTATGAATATCGTTTAGGACGGTAAGCAAGCGTCCAAGCATCTGTTTTTCTTTTGGAGATGTATTGCCAATCATCTTTTCAATCTCATCGATCAAAATAACGAATTTTTCATCAGGGAATTTTTTATTTCGTTCATCTAGGTAGCTAAAAATCTGATTTATTTTACTGATAGGTTCATCACTATCCATTATTTGAGATAAATTTAGGGCTATTAGCTTACGATTTAGTTCTCCAGCAAAGCATTTTGGGAAAAAAGTTTTACCTGTACCCGGTATTCCTACAAGAAAAATTCCTTTTGCTTTATAGCCATATTTCTCAGCGTTGATAAGTTGCGCGGTGTAATCTTTTAGTGGCTTTGCGCCGCCTACGTCTTTAAGGGTAAAAGGGCTATTTATTACGGATAATCCAAGCTCCGCTTCTAATGCTTGAGCTTCATTGATATTTGAAAATTTTTGTTGAGATGTAAGAAATCCGTATTTATTAGGAAGATTTTTTACTATAAAAAGCTCTGTAAAATCCTTTGAAGGCGGTGTAGTGGATATAAGTATATAATTTGTTCCATCAATACTTGAGAGAAAATTCTTTACTTGAGTATCGCTAGGCAGTATGCATACGCTGTGTCCGCCGTTATCTTTAGGTCTAAAGCCTAATACTTGCTCTATTTTATTTAGTAAGTATTCTTTGTCCCTGTAATAAACGGCATCTTTGGCTATGAGCCAATAATTTACGGCAAATTCTTCTTTTTTATTTGCACTATCTTGAGAAAGGTGATTTAACCCCCCCCCCCCGATTTTAGGAGGTTGCGGTTTAGAAAATAAGTTCATTTTTTATCCCTTGTATTCTATTTTTATATCTTTATTTCTTTTGTTTTTAGAGAGATCATATTCTATGTTTATGCTTATCTTTTTTATCTCATTCCAGTTTTTGTTTCCAAAAATATCAGGATTTAAAACATAGACTGCCTCTTTTGATTCCAATGTAGATTTTCGTATTATGAGTCCGCTAGCTATAAGGAGCGGTATACGACTATTTATTGTCGTTACGTTTAATCCAGTCTCTTTTGATATCTCTTCTTTGAGTGGCTTGAGTAATACTATCTCATTATTTTCATCTACTCTTTCTAATATAGCCAACATTAATTTATTATGCGTTCCAGTCCCCAAGTAACTTTTCATATCATTTAGATACTGTTCTTTTAAATTACTCATCTTATGCTATCCTTTTTTTAATAATTCTAAAGTTAGTTTAATTTTTGCTTCTTTCATATTTATATCGGCGAGTTTATAATCAAAATCTACTTGCGATAATTCGTTTTTATTTTTATACAAATTTGCCTTGTCTAATTGCAGTTGAGATTGCTCCAGCTCCAGTTTTAATATCTCAATTTTATTGTCAGTTTTTTTACTGCTGTCAATTAAGATATTGCTTACAGATGATAATTCTGACGGAATAGTATTAAATAAATTAGGCTCTTCTTGTCCGTCTTTGGCTTCCACATCTATGATGACATCCGAATGATCCTCTTTTTTCCCAACTATAAATTCAGTTTTCTCTTCTCTGTCTTTTTTATCGTAAGATATAGATTTAATCTCGTAATCTTTGCTATTATCCCTCACGTCATCAAGCTCATCATACTTGTTTTCGGTAATAAGCTCTTGTTTCATAGTAAGATTTGTAAAATCAAAGGTTTGGACTATGGTTCTTTTTAGTTCTTTTAATTGTAAGAAGCTGCCCTTGCTGGCAATATCAGGATGTATGAAATATATATCATCTCCATATAATTCAAATTCTTTTTTAAGCTCGTCTGTTGCTTCTAAGAATACTTGCTTTTCAACTAAAGCCTTAAAACTTTTATACACCGCCGATCTGCTAAGTATTTTATTTTCTAAAAAATATCCAATAAAGTTTGATGAGAAAGAAAAAGAGTTTGTATAATCAATTCTCTTAATCGCATAGAGAAGTATTTTTAGCTCGGAATTTGACAAGATTTGCAAATAGTTGATATTCTCAAGGTAGAGTTTTACAAATTCGTCTTTTGTAGTAGTTTCTTTTGTAAAAGAGTGTATAGTTCTACTTACCTCGCCAGTATTTTGATCGACGATTTCTTTCGTATGATCATAAAGCGTTATACGTTTTTTGCGTTTGCTATCTAAGCTGACTATATTAGCTTTCATTCCTTATACCACTTTTTAAAAGTTAATTACTAAAAATGAGTATATAATATTTTTTTATTTTTGTCAATATATTTTTTGTAATTTACAAGAAAACAATAACTTATCTACGCTTAATTATTCTTTTTCTTATTTTTCTAAGTTTTTTACGACGTTCAGCAATGTCTTTTGCAAAAATTTCATCGCTGCTTTGCATCGTCTTTTTAAGATTTTGAGTTCGTTCTTTTATTTTCTTTAATAACTCTTGCGTCTTTTCAGCTTCCCTGTCAAATCTATTTGCAAATGCATCAAATTCTTGTTTCTTTTTCTCTTCGACATATTCGATCGTATCTTGTAAATCAGCCGTTCTAGCCCTATCATCAATTTCATAATATGGTATAAAATCCTCTTTTTTGCCGATCGCACTTTCAACACTAATTTCAAATTTAAAATCCACTAGCGTTTGCGCGATAATGCGTTCGGCAAACTCAGCATTTGTTCCTACAAATTGAATGTGAGGCGAATTTATTTCTCTATCTTGCAAGTGAATTTCTACAATTCCGATCACGCCAGCGGCTAATAATCTATCTGTTAGAGTTGCGTTTAGCTCCTCTATCGCCTCAATGCTAAGATCGATATTCCTACACCAAATATTAGCCGTTTTAACCTCTCCTTGTTGATTAAGGTAGGCTAGAATTTCTTTTTTAACGGCTTTTTCGCCAGTAAAGAGTTGGCTTGGGTCTTTTCTCTTTGCAAAAACTTCTGCCAGTTTTTTTAAAAAATAATTTCTAACATTGTCATCTGGTATAATAATAAGCGCAAATTCTAGCTCTCTTAAGAAGCTCTTTGAATTCGCACTTCTAGCTTTTTGTAGCATTTTAATTTAAAATATCTTTGCTTCTTTGTATTTTGTGATCCTTTGGATCTTCACTTTCGCTTTTTATATTTTTTGCCTGCTTTAATTCTTCTTTTAAATAGTCAATTTGTTCTTGCAAAAATTTTTCTCTTTCTTTTAGGCTCTGATTTTCTAACTCAAGCTTAAATATCTTATTTTCCGACACATATCCTTTTTTGATTTCTTCCTCTAAAAATGTATTTTTTTGAGTTTGATTTTCTAGCTTAGCTTTTAAATTCTCGTTATCGATTTGAAATTTATAACCGTCTTTTACCTCTTTTTCCAAAAGGGTTATTTTTTCGCTATGCTCTTTAATTGTTTTTTGCAAATAGTCATTCTTAGCCCTTAGACTGATATTATCTTGTTTTACCTCTTGAAGCTCTTCATTTAGCTCTTCATTTTCTTTATCCATATCGGCTATCGTTTGATCTTGCTCATTTGAATATTGCGTTAAAACCTTAAGCTTATTATCAGCCTCTCTTAATACCTCTAACTCACTTTCAAACTCTTCTCTTAGTTGCGTCATTTCATTAACTTTAAGCTGAATAGTGCCTTTTTGCTTGGATATAGTATCCTCGCGCTTCGCAATCTGCTCTAAAAGCTCATCTTCCGCTTTTTTGGCAATATCTAGTTCATTTTTTAGTTCAGTTATTTCTTGCTCTTTGAATTTTAAATTTAAGATATCTTTGGTAAAAAGCAGGGAGGCAAAATTTATGGTATCTTCATTTCTGTATTTTTGAGTTATATTTTTTATCGCTTCATTTATAGAAAGACCGTTATTTAGGTTTTCTTTTAAATCAATATACGCGCTTTTTGAATCGCTTTGGGCTTTTTCTAGCCTGAGTTTTGTTTTTTCAAATTCTTTTTGCGTATATAAAGAAAAGCTCTCTTCAATGATTTTATCAATATTCACCTTTGGAACATCTGCATATTTTTCGTTTTGTTTTGCAGGTTCTGACATAGATGCAATATTGAATACTTTAGGATTTTGTTTCTCTGTTTGCAAAATTTGGATTGTTGAATCTTTTGGCAAAGAGTTTCTTTTTTCATCTCTTTCCTCTTTTATCTCTGCCTTTGCTATCTCTTTTGCATTTTTTGAGATCTCTTCGTTCTGACGCTCGATAGATTTTTGTTTTTCCTTTTCTGCTAAATTTAGCCCTCCCCAAAAAATAATCTCATCGACACTTTTTGAAATTTCTTTTATCTGCGATCCTTGCTCATAGCTATATCCAAAGACTTCATCTATTCCAACTTCCTTTAGCTTGTGCGAAATATCTAGCAAAAATCTAGTAACTATAAAGCTATTATCCTTTGGCACTTTAAAATTTTCTAATAGCTGGATTTTATCTTTCGCTATATTTAGCAAGTAATCATCAAAATATTTCATTGCTCCACGCTTATGGAATACAAGACTTAAATTTTCTTCTCCTGCCTCTTTAAAATCTACGAGCGATACACTAGGCGTCATAAGAAAAATATCTTTAATTTCATCTATTTTTGAGCGATCTTGTATCTCTCTTAAGTCAATGTTTAGTTTTAAATATTGACTATCTTGTATAGGTTGTAGATTTTTATTGGTAAATAACGGAATGGCTTTAAAATCAAAATTTCCAGTATTCCCGCTAGAAATTGCATATTTAAATTTTTCAATATCTTCATTTAAAGATTTATTAAATGAAAATATATTATTTAAGTTATTAAAGTAATCAATACCTATCGATTCAAGATAATCTATATAGCTTCTCTCATCCCCGTTCCAAAAGGTTTGTAGCGAATAAAAAACGCCTCTTTTTGATAAGTTATTGATATTCAGTTCTTCAAAATTTGCACCGTATAAGCTAAGTTTTAGCATTGCCATCTCCTTACTAACATAAAACTTGTTGATTATATCAAAAAAAATATTTTCTGTAAATATTTTTTTAGTAAATTACTAAAAAAAACTTGATTATTATCCTAAAATAGATTTAGCCCGCCTAGCTTCTTTTAGAATTCTGTCGTTTTCTAAAATAATATTAAATTTTTCTTCTTCCGTATCTTGGTCGCTATACTCTTTTAATTTGATTTCTATCGGCTCTATTTTGCCATCAATTTGGATATCAACACTTGGTGGCTGGTTACTTTGCTCAACCTGCTCTTGTGCCTTGACTTCTTGGGTTTGCACGCTTGATATATCATCGATTGCCATTGAAGTTTTTGGTTCTAGCTTGCCGTTTTTGTTTAAGAATTGCGGATATTTTGGAGCAAGATCGGCAATTTGTTCGGCATTTAAGTCATTTATGACGATGCCTTGTTTTCGCAATTCATTTCTAATTCTAAAAATTTCATTTATATTTTTTAAATCCTCTTTTAAAGTCTTTAAAATATCGCCTCTATTATAATTATCTAACTTATTGCTTTCTAAAAACCTACCATAAAGCTTAGCTTTGTCTTCAGCCTCTTTGAGATTGTTATTGTGTATATTGAATATATGATTTGCATTCTTAATCGTATTTTCCACTCTTTGAAGCATTCCGTCATAGCTAATATCGACACATAAAGCCCCTATTCTTCCTGTAAAAATTAGGTTTTGCGGGGCAAAGGTGTTGTCGTTTTTGTCGCTTAAAATACCCTCTATGTGAGATTTTGAGCTACCGTCCAACATCGAGTATGTAAATTTATGTTGCAACATAAGCGTTATGCCCTTTAATTCAAGTGCAACTATATCTTTCCCGCTTTCACCCCTTGCAAACTTATTTAAAATTTGGGTGATCTTTTCTTTTCTTAATTTAAAATCATTTTCGTCTTCTTTGCTTTTTGCTTTTCGTGTCGTATCTATCCCAAACGCTTTGATTGCGTAGTTTTCATTATCATCGATCTTTAAATTAACGATATTTCGCAAGAAGTCTATCGCTTCTTTCTCCTCGACAATATTTGCATTCGCTTTTTTATAGTTTTTTTCATTTGCAATAATTGATTTTTTGTAGTTCTCATAAAGTCGCTCTTCGGTTTGTATAAAATTTGCAATACGATGTTTTTCTAAAACAAACATATTCCCAGTCGCATAAGCTTTCATCTCGGCTATATTTGCCACCTCCGCGTCAATACTATCAAAAACCCTAACTCCATCGCCAAAATTACCTTTTTTTATTTGCGCTAGCGGACGGAGCTTTTGTTCATTAACTTGAAACATTCTAGCGTCATACGTTTGCTCTGTTGCATATCGATACACAGACATTTCAAAATTCGGATCGCGTTCAAACCAATAATTGCCTTGCCTAATAAATCGTCCTAGCCTTTGTTGCAAATCGCAAGGTCGCCACGGACAATCTAGCTCGTGCATAGCTACTCCTAGACGCTGAACATTTGTCCCAGCTCCCATTTTTGAAGTTGATCCGATCAAAAACCTAATCTCTCCTCTATTCATTTTTTCAAATAAATTTTGCTTTGCTATGTCTGTCTTCGCATCGCCTATAAATGCGATTTGCTCTTGCGCTACTCCAGCTTTTACAAGCTCTTTTAGAATATCGGCATACACATCAAATTTATCGCCCTGCTCCTCTATTAGCTCTTCAACGCTATACTCTTTTACAATCTTATCTGTTTTTTTACCATCTTTGCCTTGATGATATCTCACATATACGCTTTCACCGTCCTCGTTTTCAATAACATCAAGCTCCAGCCTGCATACAATCTGCTCCAATGTTTCAAATGAGCTTAACGCATCGCTATTTATGTCTATTTTTTGACTATTTTGCTTTGAAACGCCCATATCACAAAAAATTAATTGAGTTCCGTTCGGATAGCTTTCGTCTTTATAGTGTTCTATTGCCTTTCTTACAAGCTCCGCTATTTTTGAATTTTCCGTTTTTGGGCTAAACGGGTCTATCATTCTATAATCAAGAGCCGCTTTTCTTGCTTCTGTAGTTAGACTTAATATATTCTCTTTTTTATTTGATTTATCGATATGATCCATCCTATAAATGATCGAACCCTGATTATAGTTGCCGTTTTCGTCCTCTACGCCTATAAAATTCGCTATTTCATCGCTTCTAGGAATTATTATGTTAGTTGGCGTATTGCCTTTTATACTAGGGACAAATTTGCCTATTTTACTTTCAATATCTTCATTTGAGACAATATCAGTATTTTGCTTATAGATATTCATAAGCTCGGGAACGTTAATAAATTTCGCCAAACGTGGAACTATCTTGTAATTAACTCCACTACTATCAAGCTCTTCATTTAGAGTAACTTTAGTAAAAGCTTTTTGCCAATCATCAAAAAAACTTAATCCTAGCTCTTTTAACACTTGCGGTTGCAAATAATTTTGCATAATATAAAATTCACTGATCGAGTTGCTAACTGGAGTTCCAGTCATAAAATATAGCTTATAGCCATTTTCTATGCAGTATCTAGTGGCGCATAGCATTTTCATAGCCTTATCGCTATCTGTTAGCGGCAAGCCCTTTACGCCTTGCAAATTCGTGCTGATAAATAAATTTTTAAAATTGTGAGCTTCATCGACGAATAAAGCATCGATGCCTAGATCTTCAAATGCTATCTCTTCATCAAATTTCTTACCTTTTGCCTGCTTTTCAAGCTTTCTTTTTAATTTTGCGATTTGATTATTAAGATACATCTGAAATTTATTTTCGTCTTTCTCGCTCTCTCTTGCACCCTTTCTTTCTTCAATTGCCTTTGTTAAATTTTCAATCTGATCTCTTATCACGTCCTCTTGATAGCTTTGCATTACATTCATATTTTCAAACGTAGAATGTTTCATAATGATAGCGTCAAATTCGCCAAATCTAGCTTTATATAAAAATTCTTTTCTAGCTTTTTTACTATCAATCTTATCGCCGACAAGTATATTTGCGGCAGGATAGGCGCGTAAAAACTCATCCGCCCATTGACGCGTAAGATGATTTGGAACTAAAACAAGGGCTTTTTTAATTATTCCCATACGTTTTTGCTCCATCGCTATCGCGATACTGGCAAGAGTTTTTCCAGCCCCCACTTGATGATCTAGCAGTAATGAATTTTTCATAATACCTTTATAAACTGCGTCTTTTTGGTGCGGGCGAAGTTTTATATCGTTATTTAAATCATCAAATTTTAGATACTCATCAAATTTAACGTTCTTGCTTGCAAAAACATTGATTTTCTGATTATAGCTTTGCTCTATGCTGTCTCTAACTTTTTCATTATTGAAGCAATAACTATCAAATAGCTCTTTTATAACCTCGGCGTTATCCATTGCTTGTTTTGTCGGGGCTAGCTCGATTATTGTTTTTATTGAGCCGTCAAGCTGCTTTTCGTATCTTTTAACTTCTAGGCTTTGATTGTTAATTACAAGTTCTAATATTTTCCTAGTATTAAATTTTATTTCTCCAGCTTCATTTTTAACCATTACGTTTAGCGCATTATCATTTAAGTCGGCAGACGTGGCAAATTTAAATCTTTTTTCTATTGTTACGCCGTCATCGGCGATCCTCTCGCTAAATATTTCAAAATCATTTAAAACATAAGTGCCGTCTATATACTCAAGTTTTACCTGTATCTTTTCAGGCTCGTAAAAGAATGTTTGTCTTATAAAATCTTCATAAATTTGAATATCAACATAGTTTGAACCGAAATTTACCTCCAAATCTTCATAATTTACAAAATCAGGAAAATACGCTTCAAGCTCGTTAGCAACTTCTTGCGGGGTTAATGAAACGCCATCAAAGCTAATTTTATCATTTATCATTTTAACGATCTTGGCGTGTTTGGCTTTTACATTTCCACTTAGAAATTCGCTTGCTAGCTCATAGCCGTTGTTTTCTAAACTTTTAAAAATCAGTTTCTTTTGGGTAAGCTCGGTTAAAATTTCATCAAGGCTCATACTTGGCAAATATGTTGTGAGATAGTCCTCCTGCAACTTTCCAAAATCATTAATCGATTTTGCTAATGCTTCAACAGGGTCATTCGCCAAAGTAAGCTCTTTTGCAAATAAAACGCGTTTTCGCATAAAGTCGCTTAGCACATAGGATTTTTTGCCATTTTTATCTTTAATTTCATTTTCTGTGGCATAAATCTTATAACTATCAATGCCGTCAAGGTCTATTATGCTTGATAGATTGTGCATTGTTATTTTGCCATTGATATCTTTTTTGTGTCTTGTGTTTGAATTAAGAAATTTAGCACCTGAATCTTTTAAGATTTCATCTCTCATATTCAGTAGAGCTTGCTTTTTAAATTCAATAGCAAAGCTGCTATTATCATCATTAGGCATCGTCTTTTCGTCATTTAAGACTTCTTTTAATTTGTCTCTAAAAGCCACTATTTTCTTGCATAGACTAAATTCTAAGTGATTTAAATAGCTTTTATAAGTAAAATTTTTATTTTTTGTTTCAATCACATCATTTTTTGGGACTAGATCAATTTTATCCAAGCTTAGATCATCTTCAAAATAAACCTCGTGGCAGTTATTTTCATCATCTTTAACGTAAAATTTACCATCAAATTCAAACAAATTTCCATTAGCAAGGCTGTAGATATATCTTACTTCTTCATCCGTCATCTCATAAAAAGGAATTTCCGTCGTAGGCGTAACATTTGGCTCATTAAGCTTAAAAATATCGCCTCTAAACTCGTGTTCTTCGTGTATTCTAATTCTTAACTCATCTTGCCATCTATTGCCACTATCCTCCTCTAATGCTAAAACATTCTGACCAAATTGATTTGTTCTAACATCTGGCAAGCCGATTAAATTTTGTGGATTAATATCAAAATATTCGTTTAAGCCTATTTCTTGTTGATTACTAAAGCTTCTTGCCCTGTTGCTTGAAACTAAGAAATTACTGTTTCTAGCCTTGTTACCTTTTTCTTCGTCGGCAAGTTTTGTGTAGTAAAATACATCCGTTAATACTTCAGTGTGCTGAAAAATAGAACTAGGCAGCCTAAACGCTGATATAAATTCGCCGTTTTCAGACATAATCGATCGTTGAGTATCCGTAGAACTATCAAGAAAATACGAACTTATTACAAAGCTAACTACGCCTCCCTCTTTAATCAGCTCTCCAGCCCTAATTGCAAAATAATTATGAATACTTTGTTTATTGCCGCGACTTTTATAATCGTTTATTTTATCTTGCCCAAAAGGCGGATTGCCTACGACGACATCATATTCTCTATAAGTATTTACATTCTCGAAGCCATCATTGTAAATTTTTATATTTGGATGTAGTAGCTTTGCGATCGTAGCTGTTATTTTATCTTTTTCTATTGCTTCAAAGATAAAATTGCTCGGAGCTAAAGATATAAACCTGCCTATACCGCAGCTAGGCTCTAATGCATAAACCTTTTCTTTTTTGCTAACGCCTAGCTCGTTTAATCCGTCATACATTCTAGTTATTAGATCATCAGGCGTATAATAGGCATTTTCGCTACTTCTCATCAAATCATCGAAATTTTCTTGACCGACAAGCTCTAAAAGTTCGGACCTTTGCTCTTGAAATCTATCTTCCACGAAAAATTCTTTTAATCCGCCATATCCGCTAAATTTAGCCAGTATTTCCTGTTCGCTTGGCGTAGCTATCGGGTCTTTTCTATTAATATCGGTTAAAATAATCTGAGTAAGCTTTAAGGCTTCATAGTTTGCCTTTACCCTTTCTCTTTTCGTCAAATTAAAATCGAATTTACCTTTATATCCCTCTGCTTTATATTTGACTAAAAATTGATATGATGAGAATGTGAGAAAAAGTTTATTGTTTTCTTTTATTGCTTCATCAGGTTCTAATTGTTCCACTGTTTGGGAAGTTTGATTGACGGATTGCTCTTTGCTAAGCTCATCGCTTCCAGTTTGATTTGGCTCGTTAGTTCCTGATGGTTCATCTTGACTATGTAATTCAGAAATATTTGAGTTATCGGCATTATCTTCTGCTCTATAAATCTCATCAATATATTCTTGCTCTGTTGAGCCATTAAAAATTGCATTACTATCTGTGGTGTCGTCGAAGCTGGCAAATTCTGCATTATCTCCTTGCCCATTTGTATCATCGAATTTAGTTTCGGATTGCTCGAGATCATCTGTAAATTGTTCTTGCCCTGCGTTATCTCCGATAGTATGTTCATCATTTCCGTTCTCAAATCCTCCAAGCTCTGATTGATTTGTAGATTGCTCGTTTGCAAACTCTCTATCAGGCTCTCCAGCTTCCCGTTTAGCGTCTGTATCTCTTTGGCTAAAAAGTCCAAACTCTCCCAAGTATCCTGATCCTGAGAATTCTCTTTGTCCTCCTCCGTCATATTCTGATGATATTTGTTCTCCTGTATCATCCGTGTCGTATCCATATTCTGCAATATCGTTATCACTCCAGCCAACTCTTGCTTGATCTCGCTCTCCAAACTCTGTTCTGTTTTCTCCAATTCTTGTTCCATTAAAATTTGAGATAAAAGCTGAAATAATTTTGTTTGCAAGTTCTGATCTAAGCAAATTGTCAATTCTTGCTCCAAGCTCAAATTTTGGAAATTCATTATCTGATAAGGCATTAGTGCTTTGCTGAGTTGATAGTCGTATGTCCCCCGTTGGTTTGATGGCGCTTTCTCTATCAGTTTTGATATCTCCGATAAGCTCATCTGTAATGGATTTTCCGCTATATCCCACATTTTGGATGAGATTTCCTTTTTTTTCTCCGTCATCTGTGCCGATATTATGTTGTCCATTATCGCTGTTGCCAAGCTCTCTTTCAAATTCTCGGCTCGAGCTTCTTCCAAAATCGTTTGTTGTTTGTATGATATTATTTGTTCTTCCGCTAGTTTCGGCAATACTATATACATTATTCTCTCCTTGTATGGTTTGTATTATTTTATTATCATTATAAACTAAAATTTCGTTGTTATCTTTATTGAAAATAATTTTTGTAGTTATTTGTTGAGTAAAATCATCCAAATTTATGTCCGAAATATATTCGCCGTTAAAAAAATGGATTTCCGTATCAATTGTATTTTTGAAAAAATCGACTTGTAAATCTTTTAGATTTTGAATATCTAACCTATCGCTTTCTATAAGTGTTCCGTATATTTTATTATTTTCGCTAATTGCTAAAAGTGTATTGTAGATCATTTAATACCTATGATATATGCATTTTTGGAGTTAGCCGACTAAAGTCGGCTAACGATATATTTATTGCGGTCGTCTTCTTTGCGTGTAGTCAGGCATATCTTCCTGCGATGTTTCCG
The DNA here is from genome assembly GCF_025319965.1 of Campylobacter sp. RM16187. Lineage (NCBI taxonomy): Bacteria > Pseudomonadati > Campylobacterota > Epsilonproteobacteria > Campylobacterales > Campylobacteraceae > Campylobacter > Campylobacter sp. RM16187. Next base: position 18,485 of record NZ_CP012550.1, on the reverse strand, counting down.
CCTCGATTTTATCGGCTTCTTGCTTAGCGGTTCTTAGTTCAAGCTCAGCAGTTGCGGTATCGATTTGTTTTATCTTCGCCTCTATATTGATCTCGTGTTGCTTTGCATCTTCTTCTGTCCCTGCGGCAACAACATTCTCACCATCTTTTTTATCGTATGCGCTAAAATTCCCAGCTTCGATATTGTTTCTTACGTTTTGAAGCTGTTTTTCATAGTATTCTTGCCATTTTCCAAGCTCTTCTTTGCTTGCGAATGCTATATCAGGGTTATTTTGCATATGGGTTTTAAATGACTTTTCTAGTTTTTCAAGCTCCTTTACTAGATAGTCAATTTTTGCTTGCACTAAATTCGAGCCCGTATTTTTTGTAACTTCGCCAGTCTCAAAATTCATCTGCTCCTTAAAATAGTTGTCTCTGTTGATTTTGCTATCGACCATAAGCTCATTTTTTTCTTTGATCAACCAGTTTTCAAAACGAGTGGAAATGATCATATCTTTTGGGATAGTTCTATCTATCATTTGATCGTAAGCATTTGCAATAGTAACGGCAAATGGAAATTTGCTTTGCAACTTATACGGATTCCAAGCGTTAAAAACCTCTTCGCCTATTTGGTTTGTGTGTTTGTTCATAGAAAGCTGATGAGATCGCTCTTGCGATTTTAACATTTCCTTTCCTAGCTCAGTTTGTGCCAATTCTGTGTAGCTTGCCATTTTTTCTCCTTTAATAAAAAATTCAAGCCCAAGAATATAATAAAAAAAATTTTTAAGTTTTAAATTATGCTTAAAAGGTTACATTTTGTAACCTAAGAAATTTTTAACACTTGCCACAGCTCTGCATGCGAGGCTAGATTTCACTTTTCTGCAAACCACTCTTTAAGAGCCTGCCTCATAACATAATTTTGTGATCTATCGACACTCTTTGCATACTTAACTATTTTTTCTTTTAGCTCTTTATCAATAGGAAAATGAACGAATATTTTTTCATCCTTTTCTTCACTTATAGGTTCATCAGTATTTTTATTGATGAAATCTTTTTCTGCTTTGCTTAATGTTTCATTGTTTGTTTTATTTTTGAACGGATTGTCTTTCATTGTATCTCCTTTTAATTTCTTACAAATTCCACAAGCTCATCATATAATGAGCTAATTTCATTTTTCGCTTTATTTTCGCCCTCTATCTCGATAACGCTTCTGCCGTCAAACACTACATTTTTATAAATTTCTCTTTCGTATAGTATTGTTTTGGCTAGTTTTATATTATCGGGCAACTCAATCTCTTTTAAAAAATCCATATACTTCATATTTTTTGTTTGAAGCATTGGATTTGTCGAGGCTCTATTGTTTATAATCAACGCCTTTAGTTTTGTATTGATTATGGACGTTTCTGCTAATAAATTTAACATCTTAACTAAAACAGCCTGATCAAAACCGCTTGTGATAATAGTAGGTATTAGGACAATATCACTTACCAACAAAGCTTGTCTCATTTCCTTGCTATCTCTGCCTCCAGTATCGATTATAATACTATCATACTTATTCGCCAAGCTTTTTGCCTCCATAGCTAAGCTATCGCCAGTTTTCGATACGGAATTAAAAGGCAAATCAAGCCCATTATTTACCCTATAATCAAGCACCACTTCAACACTTTTTTGTGGATCGGCATCGATTAGCATAACATCTACACCCTCATTAGCCAACTTAAAAGCCAAATTGATAGCTATCGTAGTTTTTCCGCTGCCGCCTTTTTCATTTACGACTGAAATTATCATAACTCTCCTTTCTGTTAAGAAATTAGTGTTACGCTATTAATTATAAAATAATAACATAACACTACCGTATCGTTAGTGTATTGGTAGTATATCAGATTATTATTCCTTTGTCAATATTTTTTTAGTAAATTACATAAAAATAGTTATCTATTCTTTATGTTTTTTTGATTTTAATTGAGGAGTGGAGTATAAAGCCGTGTCAAAAAGTATAAAATACCAAAGAATGGTCAATTTTGATCTTGATACAAATGAACTTTTAAAAATTTTTACAGCTACTAGAAAGCCTTATCCGCGTTTTTCATTAAAATATCTCCAATGAGAAAATAACATCAAGATAAAAGAGGCAATAAGCTTTTCATACTACGCGCTTCGCTCAATGGCTTTGTTGGCACTTCGCGATTTTCCGTTGCATAGCTTTCAAAACAAGCTAAATCATTCAATCCAAACCAACCAATAATTGCTGAATTGCGCAAACTCAATACAGTTGTTCTGCTTTTGTTGCCATCAGCAGGATTGATTGTGAGCCAAAAATAAACTTGAATATTAACTTCTCTTAATTCACTTTTTTTTGTCGCTAATTTAAAATTTTTAATAATGTCTTTTAAGTCTTTCAGTGCTGATAAAGATGATTTAATCGAGCAGCGAATAGGCTCGCCATCGCTTTTACGTAGTTGCAGATCGTGTCCTAAATCAGGCTGATTTGATGTTTTATCTACTGCGGATACTGCATATTTGCCATTGCTATGTAGCCATTTTAAAACTATCATTTCAGAAATTTCGCCCATAAGTAAATTATTAAATCGCTCTAAATCATCTCGACTATGCAAATCTTTTCTATCAGTAATTGCCGATAGGATATTTTTTGCATTCTCAACACAAGTTACTAAATCTGTTCTGCTAATTTCAAATCGAATAACATCTGCAACATCTATCATCTCATTATTACCTTGCTCTGACAAATACGCGTTTATAAACTCGTTGTTGATTTACGCAAGCTTGCGCAATACCGCTTGAAGAAATCCAAAGACCATTTGAAAACCCCTTACCCTCGCTTTCGGTTGCACCGATTAACTCAAACTGACAAGGATTAAATTTATCCAAAAAGCTAATCGGAACACCCATAATACCTTTGTAGTTGCGCGGAATTGCTTTTGTTAATGGAATCTCTATTGCATCGTAATTATCGTATTTTATATAAGCATTTTTTTCTTTAAGGCTAGGGTATTTCAGTAGATTTTCTTCTTTTTCATATAGAGCAATAGGATCGTATCTACGATTATGCTCAATATTTGTTAGCCAAATGGACGATACATTTTTTAGCTTTACTCCATTTTCTACCTTATCTACATCATTTTCATCAATAGTTTCAAACCACATACCGCCAGCCCAAGAACGATAGCCAGACCATATTTCATTAGCCTTAATTTTAGGAAAAACCTCTTTGAACGTTACACAATTTTTATTGCAAATGACCGCAAACTGCTTTTTGCCATCCATAATCCAAGCTATAAAATCACGAAATAAGGAGAATGGCGGATTAGTTACGATAAAATCGGCTTGATCTCTTAATGATACCAACTCATCGCTACGAAAATCGCCATCGCCATTTAAAAAAGCCAAATCAGTATTCCTTGCAGTTTTTCGTAAAATTTTACCTTTACCATTTTGCACATAGCAAGTGCTAATCAATTCTTTTAAGCCCAATTTTTCAAAATTTTCAACAAAATAGGCTGTGAAGTTACTCCAAGTCGGATCATCGCAAGGGCAAAGAATGATTTTGCCTACAAACAAACTAGGATTAAACTCGAGATAAGCTTGAATTTCTACTTCAATATCCGCTTTACGCGTATAGAATTCATCATTTTTAGCTTGCATTGCCTTATTGAGCTTTTGATTAGTTGCCATTATTATTCCAATATAACCCCGTATTTCAAGACAAATTCTTTTGTATCTCTTGTTGTTTTATTATCAAAAACATAATTGCTATCATAAACATAAATTTTTTCGTTTAACTTTATTACTCTATATGCTTTTCCTATGCCACTTCCGCCTGTCTCGCATATATATCCATCTTCTTTTTTTATACCAAACTCTTTTACATAACCTTGTCCTAAAGTAGAGGATTTTATCCTAAATTTAACACCCTCAAACGTCGGAGCTGGTCTGCCCTCGTATTTCTCAAAGTCTTTGTAGTAAGTCTTTAAAGCACTTATTATTTTAGGATCATTACAATCTTTTTTAGAAAGAATATCCGCACTCACGCCACTTATTAATAGCCCTAAAACCATTAAACCACTGATAACTTTTTTCATTTTATATCCTTTATGATAAATTTTTTAAGAATTATAGCATACTTTTTAAAAATAATCAACTATTTTTATGTAATTTACTAAAAATATATTATCTTATAACCTGCGTCTTTTTCTTACATTTTTAGACTGATCGCCTAAATAATCCTCGCAAACGACATTTACAGCCTTTTTGATATCTTTAAAAAAATCAAATTTCACAACTTGAGCAAGCAGGTTTGGAGATAAGAACCTTTGCATTTCATTTTTAAAGGCTTCATCTAAATTTTCATTATTTAAAATATCAAGCTTATTTTTTATTTTTTCATCGAAATTTTCTATGTTATAGTTGCTGATTTTTTTTGAAATTAAATCGCTATCAATAGCAATATTTTTATCACCGAGCCATTTTATATCCCATATGTCCCTATACTTTAGATACTCTCTTGCTCCAAACGCCACAATCTTATCCGCTAAAATTTCCTCTAGGCTCTCTACTTTTAATAATATTTTATCTAGCTGATCGCTAGCCGCACTCGAGTAAAAATTTTCTATACTTTTTACCGAATTATCATAGCTAGGTATTTTACATATCTCTATATTGATTTTCTCTTTTCTGTTTTCGATAGGCAATAATATCTTAGCTACCCATTTTTGAACCAGTCCATCATCATTCTTTGGATATACTAGCTCCGATTGCAGATTGTATTTTTTAAGCATACTATCAGCAAATGTTCTTTCAAACTCTCTAAACAAACTCTTATCAAAAATAAGGTTTTCATCCGCTAGAACAAAGTCTAAATCCTCTGAATACCTACCGCCTTGATAACAAAGTCTAAGAGCGGTTCCGCCTTGAAAAACTATTTGGCTGGATAAATCAGAATTACTTAACGCCCTTAGAATATCCAAATGCAACATCTCTTTAATAATTACAGATTTTAAATTTGCACCTCTATCTCTAGCATACGTATCCGCAATTTTATTTAGATCAATAAAGCTCATCTTTTTTCCTTTGCTCATCTATTAAATCAATCGAACGTCTATGCAAAAACGCATCTTTTAATGCGCGTTCAGGCGTAGCCGTATAAATACCAGTGTTATTATCTAAGTAAATATCCGAACTAAAAATCATATCCTTTACATTTCCTTTTGAGAATTCAATAATTCCGTAAGGCGTATTGATTGTATCGCTTCTACTTTTTGAAATAAACGTAAGGCGATTTGGAATTTGTGAGATAATCCCATTACTACTTAAAATACTCTCTAAGCTTAAATAAAATTCTCTTCTATCGCGAATTAGACAAGCGATATTTTCAAGTAGATTTTCAGGGATATGCCTGCTTCGAGGATTTAGATATAAACCTCTACAAATTTTTTCTATAACTCCGCTTTTTACCTGCCTTGCAAGCGATACTCTAAATACTTCATTGCTTTCATTTGGGAAAAATATACGAAGCTGCTTAACTCTAATAAAAGGCATTTTAAACTCGTTATCTAGTCTATCCAAAACAGCAATTAATTCTTTTGTTGTCATTTTTAAATCCCCTAAAAATTAACAATATTGTTAATTTTTAGGTTAGTATAGAATCTTTTAGATAAAGGAAAGCTTAACTTTATGCAACAAACGCTTTCCTAGATAAATTCTGCTCTATACCTTGAGATATCATATCATCTTGTTTTCCATCTACTCCAACAAGCGATAACGCCCAAGCTGGACCTGAGATTATTAACTTCCACATAACATACACGGAAGCTAGCTTTCCAAAGATTTCAAGCATACCTGTAACCGATCCGATCGTAAAATTAATTATAGGGCTAAACGCATCGGTTTTTATGCCGCTAAACTGCTCCGTCGCCAAGAAAAGATATACTTCATCGACTAAAGTATAAATAAATAGAGCAAGCCCTATAAATAGGACTATTAAAACTGGTTTTAAAAAGATCGCTATACCGCTTACTAGAAACTCAACTATCTTATCCATCTTCTTTGTGGTGAGCGAAAAAGCCACGACAAACGGAGAGATATAAAAATACTTACAAAGCGAAACTAAATAGGCTACAAAGGCTATCGCACTAGCAGTAGCGCAAACAATCAAAGGTAAATACGCAAGCATTTTGTGCATTAAATAAATAGCAGTAGCATAAGATGCCGTGCTACCTCCGATCGTTCCGACAAAATATCCAACAATACTACCTATCATAGTTCCTATCGGCGTTCCAGAAGAGCCAACCGCTCCGCCTATTATCGAACCAAATTTATTAGCGTTTTCATATACAAAATCCTTGATAGCTGTCGCACCGGGCAAGGTCATATACACAAGTTGTCCTCCGAGCATCGCTAGCCAACTTTCATTTATCTCATCTTCGCTAGCATTTTGTGCTTGTCCTTTACTTATCGCATCGAGAGCATTTTTTGTATTCGCCGCCGTAGTCTCTTTTAAATTATAATTACTAACTCTATCTCCAGAGAACATAATAACTTCCGCAGCTATACTGCTAGTAGGCGTTAAAATGGAATTGATCCAGCCTAGTTGCTGCTCTCTTAAAGAAAAATAGCCGTCTAAAGCATTTATCCTGCTTTGCATCTCTTTTTTATCAAATGCCTTTATAACTCCGTCTAGCTGTTGCTTTAACTTTATTTCGTTATTTCTAGCATTTAAAGCGGTAACTTCTAATAGCAAACAAGCATCAAGGGTAATATCATATGGCTCTCCACTTACGCTTTGAAAATCTTGTTTATCCTTTTCTTGCAATTTTTTCTTCTCTTCTTCCGTTAAGCTAGTAATATACTCAATCGTAGGAGCATTATAAGCTTCAGGGAATCTTTTCTTGCAAGTATCTTTATAAATTTCACTAATCTGCTGATACGTATATTTCGCTTTCGCTTGTCTATCTACTAATACGTCTATGCCATCGGGAGTAAGAATACCTAAGCTTTTATATATTTTTTCCAAATAAACTCTGTTTATAGTGGCGCTTGCGATGTCGGCTACTCTAGTGCTTTCAGTAGCAAAATACCTAATCATATTTTGCACTATGGTCGAGTGAGCTAGATTATTAGCTTCAGGTATAGGCATAAAAAATGTGCCTACCATAATGATTGGAATATAAAATTTATGCAAATATGGTTGCTTGCCTGAGCTTTCGCCTCTATTTTCTAAATATACTTGAATTTTTTCAGCCCCTATCCTGCTTACAAAAAATCCGCCCACTAAGATAAATATGATAATTTGTAAGTGCTGGTAAATCTTTTCGTTAGCTAGAAATAGATTTGAAAAATATGCCATATTGTTTTTATTAAATCCATCTGCAACGGATGTTTGCGTAACATCGACAGTTGATAAGCTTTGAGATTTTTCTCTTAATTTTTTATTATATGCTTGGTTCATCCACTCCTCAACCCGTTCTCCCAAACCTGCGACATCACCTCTTTTTAATCTTTCCCAAAAACCCCTATCTATCTTTTCATCTTTTTCTTTTGCAAAATTTAAAACGCTAAAAGTTGAAATTCCGTTTTTTAGCGTTAGTTCGCCAATTTTTTCAGTCGCCTCTCTATCGATGATATTTGGATCAAGCGTTAAAAAAGAAGCTAAAAACCGAGTAAAAGTTAGCTGAGTATCGCTTGTATTAGCCTGCATAACAGAGCTAGTTTGTAAGCTTGCTTGCCTATAAACCTCTTTTAGCCCCTTTGTAGAGTTCATTATGTCCTTGCTAATCTCCCCCATATTTTTCACGCAAGCCTTATTAACCTTTGAAGCGTTAAATTTTAAATATGTATTGTAATCCGTGTCCTTATAAACTTTACAAAAGGTCTCTCCATTAGCTATATCAAAACCTATAATCCTTGTCTTATACGGCTCTTTAGTTTCTCTACACGTCCATTTGCAAGCTCCGCTTTCAACAACTCTATCATTTCCAGCAAAAACCTCCATCTCCTCTGCGGTCATATTCGCATTTGCAAAAGTAGCCGACAAAATAGATGTAAAAAAGACAAATCTAATAAATTTAAGCATATTCATATCTTTACCTTAAAATTTGTGAAAATAGATCGAATTTAAAATTAAGCAACATTAAGAATACAAAGCTAATGCCCGATAAGATCAATGCTATGATAGATACTAAGCTTGATCCTTGCTTTGCTGGCGTTTTTCCTCCGAACTCTCTTTTAAAGTCTTCTACAATATTGTTTTGCATAGCCGTAAAATCATTTTTTACAAGCTCTTTGATAAAGTTTGCATAGTTGTTATTGCCACTCTCGTTAAATTTAACCTCTAGTCCTTGAGAAAACTCGTCGCAGTTTTTATTTGTCTGTCTTAGTTCGTCATTTAAGCCATTATAGGCTCTTTCAAATTTATCTCTAAGCTGCTTTATATGCATTGCATTTAAGCTCGTATCCTCTATCAACTCCTTGTTTTGAGTTTGTAGCTTTGTAATATAATCGATGAGCTTTTGATTTAATTCCTCAATACTTTTTGCGTCTTTTTCCATCCCTACCCCTTTACAAAAGCTTTTACGACAGGATTAATCTGTATCCTATCAATTCGCATTCCGTATGGATTAATATCGTTTGATTTACTTAAATCAAAACTTCCACTCGCTTTGATTTTTATCACGCCGTTTTGCGCAACATATTCGCTTTTAGCTATCATCCAAGATTGAGCTATTACTTTGATTGAAATTTCTAGCTCATATTTATTTCCATTATATTCGTAGCGATCTAAGCTATAATCTTTCAAAGCTATGTATTCAGGCAATTTATCATTTACAACAGATGAGATCAGCCAAGTAGAATATGCTTTTATATCGCCCGATCCTTGTGGCGTATCTATGAAATTCTTTAAGATTAACCTAAGACTAGGCACATTATCAAGCACTTCGCTAGCATTTGAAAACTGGATTTTTTCAAAGTTATTTGTAAGCTGGGATTTGGAAACAATGAAGTTATTTACAAATGTTGAAACCGCAAATTGCTTAAGATATTCAGCCTTTAAAGGCTCTTTAACAACCTTTAAAGCCCTGCCGTCCGTCGTAGTAAGAACAACCTTGCCGTTATTTTCATAAACTACTTCCGTAAGCTTATCCATTTTTGAGCTAATATCGCCTATTTGATATGCCATAACTAGCATCGAAATACCTATAAAGCTGCCTACAAATTTCCAATTTTTACCAAAAAACTGCTCGCATTTAAAATTTAGTGTCTCTTTCGGACTTTTTAAATTTGGCTTATATTCAGGTTGTTTTGCTTGCTCTGCCTCGCTTTTTATCTCAATGTTAGTTGTTTTATCTTTTTTTTCTTTTTTACTAAACAATCCCATAAAATCTCTCTTATTTTATAAATTTACCAATAGAATTACCGCCTGATGAGGCACTATTGGCTATCTGATCGATCTCTGCTTTTGCTGAAGCTTCATCAAATTGCAACGCCATAATTACTTCCTTATCTGCCAGCAGTTTTGCAATTTCATATTTATTGGCATATTTTTCTTCAATAGCAGAGATGATAGATGTCTCTATCGCTTGTTGTTTCCTGATTTGAGCTACTAGCAAAGGTCTTAAATCCTTTCTCATAGTTTGGACGTATTCATCTGTCGGGATAGCGATCTCTTTATGATTTGATATGGCAAGAGCATTTGAAATTTCAATTTGCTTTGCAACATCAAAATTGCTTTTAGCTTTACTTACGTGTTCATTTGCCTTTTTAGATAGCTCAGATTGACTAGCTTCCGATAAAGTTGCCTTTACGGAGTTTGAAACCTGATTTGGATTAGCCTCTTTTATAGCACTTTTATACGTTTTTACGCTTTCGCTTACGCCTTTGTTGTAAGCTTCTAAATTTGCTGGGGCTTTGATGTCTTCAATCTTGATTTTAGTTAGATCGGTATTTGCTCCGCTTGTTTTAGCATACTCCATTATCACGCCGACGGCTTTCATATTGCCATCTTTCAAATACGAGCTTACAATACCCTTGTCCGTCTTTAAGACATTTGATATATCCCAATTGCCAAAATACTCCTTTACTTTTTGACCGCTAGGCAAACTCGCTTTTAGTTCATTGCTTTCTTCTTCATCAAGAATTTTCCACTCGGCAAAATCCCCCGCTTGCTTGCTAGCATAATCAGAAAATTCTCTTGCCTTACTATTACATAAATACTTCGCTCCAGTTATGCCTACTTTCTTTGTTCCGCTTCCGCCGATCAAAGAGCAAACATTAACATTTAGCTTATCTATCTCGCTAGCAAGCTCACATATATCCAAGTTGGTGTTAAAACGAAAACTACTTGTATCGTAGCATTGATTTACAAGATTAGTCCCTTGCTTTAAAAGACCGTTAAATTGTTTATCAAGCGAACTAAAAGCAGACCCTATCGCTTTATTGGTTATGTCGTCTAGGTTAAAAGCATTTAAATTTAGTGCCAAAACCGTAGCACTCAACAATACAATCTCTTTTTTCATTTTTCATCCTTATCTTAGATTTATTTTTTTTGTAAGCTCAAAAATGAGCTCTCTTTGCTTCAAAATAGTTGCTTTAAATAGCTCATTTTCATTTGAAATCAAGATATTTTGTTCGTCCAAATTTGAAGTCGTATCATCTACTTTTGATTGCAAATTCTTAAGTGAATTTTGCTGAGCTTTTAAAGCTCTCTTAAGTTCCATTTCATACTGCTTAAAGCTTTGAACGATCTCTCCAGCGCACAAGCAAGCAAACAAACTTTGACTAAAGCTTAAAAGTATTGCAATAGAAACTACTATTTTTTTCATCTTTATCCGCCCCTTGAACTACTTATTTGAGATTTTGGCAAAAGCCATCAAGTAGTTATTTTTAAATTTTTCATAATAATCGTAGTTTGAATATATGCTTTTCTTCCCTTTGTTATAGCACTCAATAGCCTGTTTTGTATTTTTTGTTAAGCTCACGCACATTTTTAGAACAGATATGGATTTATCGATATTGTATTCGATGTTAAAAATATCATCGATCTCATCTTTTGAAAAATTGACTGAATTTATCTGCATCAATCCAGCATCAACTCGGTATCCTTTTTCAATCAAATTTTCAAGAGCCGCCTTTAAGCTCTCTTTATCTCCGCGAAATGAGATAAGATACTTATTTTTATATTTTCCGATACTTCTTTTTAAATTTGGGTAATCGTGATCCTTGTTGTGGCTAGTAAAGCTAATTATTAAAGGCGTAAAATCGCTTTCTATCTTTGCTATGGTATAAAGCACTCTTTTATCTATATTGCTCTTAACACTTGCCATTCTTAATCCATCGGCAATATCTTGATCGGAATATCCGCTTAAAAGGCAGATCATACTAATTAAAAACAATATAGATTTCATCATACATTCCTAGAGTTTTTATTTGCAAATTTCAAATTGTTTGCAAAAATCCCTCTCTTCTCTTTCGGTAAAAAATAACACGTTATAGCTATCGTCTTCATCGCTAAAAACAACATTCGCACGTTTTAAAATCTCTAAATTTGCAGAATTTTTCTTAATTCTTAAGGTTTTCTTATTGATTGCCGTATTTACATTTTGAGGCATCTCATTTATATTGCTATCGCGCCTACTTAAATTTACAGAATTTTTTTGCTCCGTCGTAAGCTCCAGTCTGCTTGATGCAACTTGATCCATCTTAGGAATGTTTGCAAATCTGCTAAAAAGCTCATCGATATTTAACTCTTTTTCAACGATACTAGGCATAATTCTTAATACAACCCTGCCGTCATCGGTTCGCTCTTGCCAAATTTGCGGATAGGTTAGCCTTTGAGTTTTAATCAAGTATTTACCTACCTCATAAGCATACAAATCATCTTTGTATCGTTCTAAAACCCTTTTCGCCTCTTTAAAAGCATCTGCTACGCCTTTTTCGTAACCAGATGAGTAGCCCATTTCATAGCCTCTATTGTAGAAAAAATCCTCTGTGCTAGTGCTATTTGCAAACAAAGCGACCCCGAGAGATAAAATTAAACTAATCTTTTTCATTTGCTTTTCCTTTTTTACTTAGTATAAACACCGTCTTTTTCGACTTGCAAATCTATCCATATCTTTGTTTGTCCTACGATTTGATAAAGATATGGTAAATCTCGTTTGAAAATTTCGGCTGTATTTTTTGCGATACTTGCAATCATGTTCACGCCACCCACTATAAGATAATCAAGCGGATCAGGTTTTTCGGTATTTGTATTCTGCACGGCTTGCGGATAGACATTGCCCGAGCCATCAGTTACACTTACATAATCAGTAGTTTGCTTTGTCTTTGAGCTTTCAAGTGCCTTTAAATAAGCATTTGTATGCGTTTTAAACTCGTCAGAGCCTACACTTACCGCTCCCCATCCGATTTCAGCTAGCTTTCGATCATTTACAAAAGTAGCTATGTTGTAACTTGTTTTTTCCTCATTTGTAACAATAGAGCTTGATACTTTAAAGCGATATCCGTTTTTTTCTATATATTTCGGATCTGCTATAAGGCTCGCTCTGTCATTGACATTTACAAGATCGGCAAACATTACAATTCCGCCGTAATTAGTCTCGCAATTAACCCTAAAAGAGCTAGGCTGCTTACCTACGTTTATGTCTTCAGGAATAAAACAAAATCCTTTGACCGCCACAAGTTCAGTCGTAGAATTCGTATCTTTAGCATTGTCAGTTTCAGATTTTACAACGTTTCTAACCAGCGTATTCTCGGCTGTTTTTCCCAAAAACTCACTGCCTCGCAAGTTCTCTTTTTGCAAAGCGTAGTGCCAATTTAAAATCGTTTCGCCGTAAAACAGCTTTTCACTCTTTTTATTTATTTCGATAGGACTGAGTTTTCTTTCCACTACTACTTCACGTCCCTCGCTAGCCGATCTTATTGCGTGATCAGTTACAGCTTGACCATCCATTGTCTTATCCGATGCAAAAAGCGCACTAGCTAAAAATAGGAGTGTTATTTTAACCTTATTCACTAAAATGCCCCCTGTTTAATCCGACACCATAAATATCCAGCTCTTCATCATCCGTATAGCCCTTTCTTAAGCCACTATTTGTCCCGATGCTTTGACGGAAAAAATCTGACGCATACTCCTCAAAATCAGATATATATTTCGTATTTATACTAGGATTATATTTTTTCGTTTCAGCTGGTAAATTCCACCTTTTCTCATTTGGAATTTTATTTGTTTGCACCTTACCGCTACAACCTAGAAAAAATAGTGCCAATACAGCTATAAAAAATACTCTCATTTTATTCTCCGATAACTGTGTCCAGCACACTAAAATATAGGTTTTCACCCTTTACTTTTACAAATTTCTCGCCCTGTTTAGTAGTAATAGTCTTTTCATAGACGTATTTACCGCTTTTTAGTTCATTATCATTTAAATTCTTTGAGTTACTTTCATCGTTATTTGATAGATTGTAGCTCATCGCCTTAGAATTTTTTAAGATAATCATTTGGGTTTTTGCAATAGGCGCAACAGCTTTCTTAACAGGCTTCTTAACGATCTGCGGTTTAATTTCAACTATTTTAAGAGCCTCTATTACTCCGCTATCCTTTGCCTCTTTTAAAAGTTTCTCATAAAAATCACTGAATAGATACGGATACGTAATAAATTGCTTTTGATCTTTTAAGATTTTGGCAACGCTACTTTCTATTTTATACTTTGTTTTTAAAGCATCAACCACCTTTTTAGCGTCCATCTCTCTTTCATACTCTCCAAATACTACATATTGCTTAGTTAAATGAGTATCATATCCCTCGCGATGAGCTATAATTTGTAAAAACAAAGCTTCATCAAGGCTCATATTTTTTATCTCAACAGCTACGACATAAGGTTTAGTTACTCTTATAATTTGCGGAGAAAATCCATCCACCTTTGCCTGAAACGCTACTGCATTTATACCTGCATTAAATCCATTTTTAAAACTCTTTGGGCTTGGCTCAGTATATAGGCTATCCGCATTTAAGCCGATAGCGATAAAACTTATAAAAAGAATGATCTTCTTCATATTTTTATTCCTTGTTTTTTGATTTCTTCAACATTGTTTTCATTTAAAAATTCTTCTATCTCGTCAAGAGAAGCTTCAATTTTTTTGATTTTCGCATAGAGCCTATTTAGCTCCGCTTTCATCTCTGCAATGATTTCAGCTATACCGCCCATTTTAGTCCTTTATAAACCTAAGATTATATTCATAGCCATCATCTTTAAAACGTATAAAATTTGAGCCGACATCCGTTATCTCAAAAAAATCCAAAAATTTATCTCCGATCGCATACTCTTTTAGATCAAATTTAAAGCTTTTTTCTTTCGCATTAAATTGAAATTCGCTCTGCTTTTCTTTCAAAAAAGCTATCATATCGTTGGGTTTTTGCATTTTTGATATTTGTTTGATAGCGTCCTCTTGCCTCGCATTTTCATAATTTGTCATATCGCTAACTTTTGGCTCATCGGCATCAACCTTAGCCGAGCTTTTTATAGCCTCATCTTTATCGCTCGCTAGATTTTGAGCAAATGGATTAATCTCCATCTTTGGTGGAATAAATGTTCCGTTTCCGTCCGTTAGTTGATTATCTGTTTTTGCTGGCGAAGTCGCTGCAGATACATTTTGCGTTTTTGGCTCAGAAGCTACGCTCTCGCTATTATCAGGCTTGATTAAAAAAGCAATACCGACAATCGCAACAACCAAAATCGAAATGAAAATTATCGTTTTTTTATTTAGCATACTCAATCCTTTAAATTTTTTTAATCATCATTTAAGCTGAAACTAGCTCTTTTTTCTAAACTTATTTTTGGTAAATCATCACTAAGTTTTCTAAATCTAAATCTTCCAAATTTAAATTTATCAGTAATTTTTTCACTTCTCTTTTCTAAAACTTCGATATGATCAGCCATAACATTCATTATAGCCTCCAGCTTGTTTATTTTTTCAGAAAGCCCGTCAAGCCTCTTATGTATTTCTTCCATATTCTTACCTGTAAATCGTATTGTTATCTATGCGATATTTATTACCGCCACGCATAATATTTCCATATTTTTCATCTCTAACTATACGATAGCTTATATCGCCTATTTGTATAAATGAATATTGCTCCTTTGGGAGAGAACCAAATTCTTTTACGTATGCGCTCAAAACTTCAAGATCATCCAGTTTTGGGGTATTAAGATACGAATAAACCAAATTTAGCTTATCTTGAAAGTCCTGCGGGTTTTTTTCATAGAAATTAGCTAGCACGTTTAAAATTTGATTTTCATCGTTCAATTTATAAAGGATCGTAAAATTAGCTATCTTGAAATCCTGATTTGGACGTATTAAAACAGCATTATTCTCATATTTTAAAACCGCCATTTTACTTGAGCTATCGATATGGCTTATGATAGAACCTTTTGGAAGCAATATGGTAGTGGTAAAATATGGGTGCAGATTTATACTATCCATAGAAGCGATAGGACGAATGGCTGGCTTATAATTTATCTCTTTTTGCGAAAACCTATCAAAAGCATTTCTTACCTCTTCATCTCTTTTTTGAATGGCATTTATATCTTTTGGATCTAAATTTAGATAAAAGCTATTTGCTTTTAAATCATCAATCTTTTGACTTTGATTTTGTTGCAACTCCTGCTGGGTAGGTGCAATAAAATTTTGCGGATCGAGCGGATTTGCAACAATAAAGCCTGAAAGTGTCATTAAAATCAAAGATATTTTTTTCATTTCGTTCTCTTTGGAATTATAAAATTTGATAAAATTTTGCCTTTATCATCTACGATAGAATAAGAATCGAGTCTCATATCTAAAAAGACCATAATAAGCACGCTAAGAAGTAAAAAATACTTTAGTGTATAAGCGACCAAGAATATTTCACCGATAAAAAATCCTGTAACTGCCGAAACGACAATTATCACAATACTCAAAAACTGACGAAGCATATTTTCAAACAGATTGATTGCGCTTGCTAATATAACCGCAAAAATATATGCGACCATAGTAAGTTTCGTTAAAGAAAAATCAAATCTATTAAAAGTAAATAGAAAAACGAACAAAATAGGCAAATACTTAAGAATTAAAAATAAAAAATTATTCAACTTTTTAAATTTATACTCAGTATTTGCCTCTAAATTTTTATATATATTTTGCTCGAAGTCCAGCGAACACTCATACGATCTATTAAATCCCCAAAAAAATAACGGAAATTTAGTTGTTCTAATTTGCATTCTTAGATACCTCGTCTGTTATAGCATCTATATTTATAGATGTGCTAAGGCTTTGATTAAATTTCGTAAGCAGAAAAATAATCTCCTTATTTCTCAAAGCCTTTTCTTTGGCAAGCGCTATCTGATCACTTAATAATTGGTTGCTTTTTTCATAAGTTTTTAAATTTGTCTCGTATTTTTCTTTTAAAATCTTAAGCTCGCTAATCACATTCTCAAATTCAGGCTTTAAAGCCATTTTAGTTTGTTGTTCGGTGGCATTAACATTACCATCACAAGGAATGTAATAACATTTTGCAAAGGCAAAACTAGAAAAAATGCAAGCAAAAATAAAATATCTCATTTTCTAAGTCTCCAGAATTTTTACAAATTTATATTATGCGAAGACCCCGCTAAAGAACGCATAGATAACCTTATCGAATATACTTGTAAAATCACCAAAGAACCAGCGGCTAACTAGCATCGATATTGCGATATAGGCAAAAAAGCCACCAAGTGCAGCAGCAGCCATTTTCATATATATTTTAGAGGTTTCTTTATCTTGCTCACTTTTTTGTTTTTCAAATTTATACGCAAGAAAAGCAGAAATAATCATAAGAGCTAGAGGCAATACAAGAGCAAAAGTCCATTGCACGCCCTCTTTAACAATGCTCTTACCCGAAGTAGAAGCAGAGCTAACAACATTTGCCGCCTCAGAAAACTCATCAGCACCAAAACCAAAGGTCGCTAGACCGACCAACAAACCAAACGATAGAATAAGTTTCTTATTCATAATCTCTCCTTTTTAGAATTTTTTATCGTCATTCTAAAAGAAAAGAAAAATATAAAAATAAAAATAACCTTAAAAGGTTACATTTTGTAACCTAAAGAAACTAAAGAAAAAATTATGCCTATGCTATCAGGAATTGTCTATAAAAAATAGAAAATAAAATTAATATTTGCTTAAAAATAGGGATTTTGTCTATTATGTAGAGAAAATGGAGCAAGAGCTCGCTACTCCATTCTACAAGTATGGATACATAGTAATCTCCATTTTATTCACTATACAATTTTCTACTAATTTGTGGAAAATAATCTTAAATATTGCTTAAAATAGCCTTTTTTGTCTATTTTTGTGAGACTTTTTATAAAAAACGGCTCTTTCTATTATCAATTACAAACAAAATGAGTTTATTTTGTCTCCTCAGCTGGACAGATAGTCCTACCAAATAGACAGATAATCCACTCAGCTGGACAGATATAAAATGCTCTAAACATCGATTTTACCGCTATTATATCCAAATTTAAAAGCACTATTTTCTTCTACTCTACTCTAAAATTTCACAAAAAAGAATTCAAGCAAACTAAAATACTAAGTAATATAAGCAATGGTATCTAATCATAAAAAAATACTATTGATAACATAACATTATATTTTTATTATATTATCAAACCATAATCAAAACTAAACCGCTACACTATCAATAAAATACTACTTATATATCACTACACTATCACTAATGATATATTATCATATAACTAACATAACACTATTATACCACTACCAAAAACACTATCAAATCAGTAATGATATGTTATTGACATTATAGTGTTATGATATTTAATCAGTAGTATATAAATAATATATCAGTATTAGTTTATTATCATTTAAATAGTTAGATATTACTAAGTTGTTAATGATATAATATTAACTAAATATTGAACTAATAACGAATTGTTATCAAAGCATTATTTTTTAAAATTTTCTACATTATTTTATCAGGCTCAAGTAGATACTTCTTGGCAAGATATAGCTCATCTTTTTTAACTCATTATTGCTCTCTAAAATCTTGACAACAAACTGCTCAGTATTTAAGGTTTAATTTTAAAAAATTATCTAAAGAAATCATAATCAAAAACTCCAAAAAATCATATATAGCATATCTTAACATAACTTTAAAAAATAGGCAAGTCGGATTATTTTGATAAGCTCACAAAAGCTACTCGAGCTAGAGATTTTTCTCAAAAAAATAAGCAAGCTGACAAGATAGGTCAGTATGATTTTTATGATATAAAATATTATAAAAATATATTCTTAAATAAAACTAAAGATATGATAATTCTAAGAATAACTTAAGGATAACAAATATTAAAAAATACTTAAGCATATATAATAAGCTTAGATGAAACTTATGCTATATGAAATAGGCTAGGGGAGTGAGTGAGATGACTCACGTATAGTAACCGCTTCGCTATCCACTTAACC